>JAITBS010000300.1 GCA_031283515.1 Planctomycetaceae bacterium | reverse complement strand
AAAAATTCGGGCAACTTATTTTTTAAAACGTAATTTGATCTCCAAATATTGAAAATTAAAAAACTAAAATCTTTATGTTGAGATAATACACGAAAACAAAAAATATGTCAAGCCCTCTGAAAAAATTTTGTATCTATTCAGTAGTGATCTTATTTTTATGTGCTTGTCCAATAAATTCGAAATGACTTAAAATTATCAGTACGATAATAAAATTTGGGACAATTTTTAGGAAGCACTACAAGAAATGAAACGCTACAAGAAATAGCGTAAGTAGGCAACCTTTCGCCGAAAGGTTGGTCGGCAATAGCCGGCTTGTCCCTGTTTACAGAGGGAAATTAAAAAACAACAATGCACAACACAATAACAAAACCAATCGTTGCAACCCTTCGGCAAAAGACCGCCTGTCACCATTGAAATTCGTTACCACTATTGGAATTGTTTAATATAAATCGTTGCAATATTAAAATGATGAATGCAAACTGTGTACGAGAGATTCATAAAAATAGACCAATCGCCAATCGCTTCAGTCACAAACTTAGAACCGTAAAATTATAGGATATGCTTGACACGGTACGTTTGTCGTATAGATTTTGAAATGACTTAAATTTATCGGTACTATAAATGAATTTGATAAGTTTCATCGAATGTTGTCTCGAAATCGAAAATATTACTGAAATCTTCGCGGCTATCTTGCGGAGCCTTTCGCATTTGTCCAATACTGATCAAATTATAAACAATATTGCCGATATCATCAGTTTTGCGGATTCCAAGTGAGTTTAACACCGTTTTGGCAAGAAAACCATATTGAGTAATCGCGTAGTCCCGTGCTGCCTTGCAAAGTTCTTGTCCAGAAATATGGTTACTGAAATCTGTTTCGGTAACCGCATTTTGTTCTGAACTCTTTATCGCCGCCGGATTCTCTTTTTCTTTTGAAATCGGTTTATGTTGTTCCTTTTTACCCAATTCCAAAATATCTTGAGCGTAACTCAATGCTTCATAAACAAAAGCGTAGGCTTCTGCTTTATAACGCTGATCACGTTTCAATAATTCGATAAAAAGACTGGTCGAATGAGACATCGGCGATCATTTCTGTTTGTTATTATTTCCAGAGCGGTTATTTTTTCCATTTTGCTGAGCAGTTGGCGGAGTTTCGGTTTTCGTATTGGCAATAACACTGGTGGTCGGAACAACCGCTGTACTATCATGAATAATCGTTGTTCCGGCAAGTTTTTTCGTTGTAAATTCGTATCGTCCGAAAATCATTCGTCCCGCACTGGTTTGCAATACACTTGTAACCGTAACAACAACCCGTTCGCCGACATGTTCCCGTCCGTTATCAACAACCACCATTGTTCCGTCATCCAAATAACCAATTCCTTGACTGGCTTCCTCGCCGCTCTTGACAATATCAACATCCAACTTTTCACCCGGTAGAAAAACCGGTTTCATTGCGTTTGCCAAATCATTCAGATTGATTACATCAACACCTTGAATTTTTGCAACTTTATTGAGGTTATAATCATTGGTAACAAGTTTTCCTTCGAGGTGTTTTACCAGCGCAACCAGTTTCAGATCAACCGGTTGCCCGCGAAATTCAGGTAAGTCGGTATCGTCAATTTGAATATCAATACCTTTCATTTTTTGGAGACGGTTCAAAATATCCAACCCGCGTCGTCCTCGTGTTCGGCGGTTTCGGTCGGAACTGTCGGCAATTCGTTGGAGCTCATTGATTGCAAAACGCGGCATAACAAGCCGACTATCAATAATCATTGTTTCCATCACATCCGCAATACGTCCGTCAATCACAACACTTGTATCTAACACCAATGGGCGATTACCTTTCAGGTTTTTCCGAAATTCAACATACGGAATAATAAACCGGAAATCATCCCGTGTCTGGAGAAGAAAACTTGTACAAATATAACAAAGCACAACACCAATTACCAACATGGTATTTACGCGGCTTTGTTGAGCGAGATGTTCGGAACCCTGCGGCAATAACGGCGTAATTGCAAAACCAAGAGCGGCTGTCAGGAGAAGACCAATTAAAAGTCCAAAATAGATAGAAGATATCCAGTCAACCCGTTTTTTGGGAATGAGCATATCACCGACAATAACCAGAATCGCCAAAAGGAAAATTCCGGCAAAAGCCCAAAAACCCGCTGATTCCGTACCACTCAATACCCCAGAGTTGAGAACATAAACTCCCACACCACTGGAAACAAGAATAAACAAACTACGTAATATTAAAAGTCCCATTGGAAAATCGTTAATTGTAATAAGGTCAATTTTTGAAAAAAGTTTTAAATATCATTTTAACACCAATTACAAAAAACAAAATGAGGGAACTAAGAAATTTCTCCAATTTATAACAACATTTCTTTATCTAACCATAGATGTAATTATTCAAAGGAGTTTTGAATAATGATTTCACTTTTATTAGTCCCGCAGTTGCAGTCCGCAGATTACGCAGATTTTCGCAGATTATGTAGAGATTATTTTTTAGAGAATAACAAAACGGACAAAAAAAGAACAGACTAAAAACACGGAGATTTGTAATATTTCAGCAGTTACCTTTCATGCTATTTTTCTAATTAGAGATTAGATATAGGTAAAAAAAAACAACGACAAGATGGAAACAGTTAAACAAATCCAAAGAAATAACACTTTCAAAAATCTGTCAGGGATTGTTTTGTCTGTGGACAGAACTTTGATTGAACATGAAAAAAAATCTACTCAACATATCCATGAAAAAATCAACAAAAAACAATATAATTGCCGTAACAGCAAGGCTTATAATCCATTTCATCTACTAAATATACTACTTGAAAGCATGACAGATATAATGGCAATGCATATTTTTTTACATAAATATTAAAAAAACAAAATCATTTTTTTTGTAACTTATTCAAACAAAGCGTATTGTCGAAAATCTTTTTCGTAAGTAGTCAACGTTTGGAATGATGTAATGAAAGCATGTTCTGTTCCCAGTTGTCGGGCAACATTGACGGATTTGATTTTTCGGCGTGCTTCTTCTGAAAGTCCGCTCATCAATACCCCCTTTTTCCCAATCGCCTGAGGACCGCCAATCCGAACAAGCAAAGGATAAAAACAAAGTGTTTCATCATCAGGATTAACATGTATCAACATTTTTTCAGTTACCGACAAGGCTTGACCATATCGCCCTTTCGGTGTCAACGACCCACAATCCAATGCTCCCGCTAAAAGTATTGACCGAATTGATAATCGATTGTCTATTTCTTTCGTATCCGATAATATTTGTAATGTATTACAAACCAATCTGGCTCCAAAACTAAAACCAATCAACGAAACTTTACTATTTTGTTTCAGTTTTTGAAGAAACGAAACTAAATACTCCGCTTGTTCATCCGCACGGCACGCCTTTGTTAATACGTCTTTTCGGATTCCACACAAAATTCGTTCGGAAGGCCAACTCCAAATAAGAAGCCGAAATTCTTGGGATTGTTCGATTTTTTCCAAAAAATGATCAAAGATTTTCCCATAACTCAAGGCATTACCAGACGACATCCAATTACCATGAATTACAATAACCAATGGCTTTTGCGAAACATGTGTCTCTTGAAATTCCTCCAATGTCGCGGAACGCCAAACGGGAACGGATTGATTGTTGTTATCAAGTTTTTTAACGGTAAGATGTTCCGGTTCTTCTGTTGTCGCCGAACGTGTGTCCATAAACCACGTATCACCAGCCCGAACTCCAAAAACAAACATATTCAATATCACGATCAAAATAAAACGTTGCATAACAGTATTCAATTAAGTACAAAGAGTTGATCAAATAAGTTTTACGAAAACCCTAAACTTTGTCCAAACAACATCGGAACTCACAACCAATAAAATAGGGTAAGTCTATCTTAGGTTTTTTTTTCGAATAATTCAAGAAAATCAAATAAATTTGTTAAAATTTTCCGTCTTTAATAGAAGGAAGGATCAACAGGATTATAGGTTATTCTGCCTGTCTGAAAACGGAATATTTTGATTCTTTTGTTTGATTTTTCTTTAGTGTGGTGTAGAGTATCCTAACTGAAAAAAGAATTGACGACAATGAATGGACTCACTCGCCAAGCCAATAAACCAGACTCACCCCCCCCTTTTTTATTCAGGAGAGAAGATCATGAAAATGAAGAATGTTGCGTTATTTTGTACCTTCGCTCTGGTACTTTCCACTTTTTCTGTTGGTTGCAGTTCAGACGGAAGTTTTAGTTTATGCCGGACTGGTTCTCTGTTTCCAACAACACGGGCAAAAAAAGAAGTTGTTTATACGACTTCAGCAACAAGTGTTGGTGCTTGTGAGGTTGCTTCCGCGTGTAACCCGTGCGAACCAGCCGCATGTGATCCCTGCGAACCCGTCTGCAATCCGTGTGATATGAATTGTACCGGTGTCGTTTCCGGAAGAATTATTCCAGGTCCCGCTAATTAAATATTCAGTAGAACATTAATTGTGGAGTGTCGCACGCGAATTACAATCGTTGTGATCATAATTCCGTTGCGACACCATCAACAACCGCAATTCACAATTTAAAAGTAATTGTCAATTTTTAGTCCGCAAATTACGTTGATGTTTTCCGCAGATTACGCCAATGTCCGCAAATTTTAATCCGGTAGTTTTTTGAGAATTATTTTTTTGAGAATTATTTTTTTGAGAATTACGAAACAGAATCAATACGTGTATTCCCTTCAAAAAACTTTTTAAAAATTCTGCGAACTATTAGAACGATATATTCGAGCGATTAATAAAATAAACAGTTACTTTTAAAGGTATTGCCGCTTAGCCTGGCGGCGTGCAAACCGTTTGCAATAACAATATTCTTGAGTTCATCATCAAAAACAGCACCGGCAATAACACCGATAATCTTTTTCTCTTTTGGGCAACGATCTTTGAAATACGGTTGTACAATTTTTAACCGCTTGATATGATTTTGAATTGATTCTTTTCAGAGGGAGTTTCTACAAACCTCTTGTATGCCGTTGAAATTATGTTGTAATATTTACATTATGGCACTGTTAGACAATAAAAATCAAAATAAAAAGCACAATACTGTAATTTTATTTTACTTTTGACACATGAAAAAAAATATTGAAAACCAAAATAAAACCGATCATTTCATTTGTTCTGATAAGGCGGATAGTTTGGAACGACGAAGTGATTTATCTCTATTTTCATTTTATTTCATTTTCCATATTCTGTTGTTTATTGTGATAGTGGGACTTGGAGTTGTTGCTGATTTAGAAACGAAAAATTGGGTATTTCAGAAAATCGGAATGCCCGGAACATATCGTTTCATTGAAGAGCCGGAACTTTCTGGAATTTATTGGCTTTGGCAAGATGTTCTGGGATTTCAAACGAGTTTGAATCAAGGAGCGTTGTTTGGAATGGGGCAAGGACAAATTTTGTGGCTTACTTTTATTTCATTTGTTTTCTTGATTGGAATTTTAGTTTGGGTAATTCATTCCGCATGGAAGAGCCGATTTCTTATTGTTACGTTGGGATTGATTGTTGCGGGAATTATCGGCAATCTCTATGATCGTCTTGGTTTACATGGTTTACTCTGGGACAATGCCGAACCTGTTTATGCTGTTCGGGATTGGATTCTTGTGATGTTGGGTTCCTTTCCGTGGCCGAATTTCAATATTGCAGATTCCATGCTTGTTTGCGGGGCAATTCTTCTTGCGTTTTATTCTTTTTTCATGAGTGATACTGTTGCCCAAACTCCCGATTGTTGCCCAACAAACAAAATATCGAAGAAATAGAACAACTCTTAATTTAACAAACAAAACAACCGCAGCCGCCAATGGACAAAACACACATCAATTCATTACCTTATTGTTTCATGAACGAATAAGGTAATGAAGTTGTCTGTCCGCTTGGGTATTAAAAAAACGACGGAATCGATACAAAATTATTTTGTTCTAATATCATGGTTTTTTTTCCGAACCATGAACCATATCGAAACGTTGCGTTTCCTCACGTTTTTGGAAGTGTTCCCGATATTTTTCCCGTGATCCTTCAATCGTATTGTCAAGGTAATGACTGAGCGAAGGAACCGAATGTTGATTTTTTGTATTTTCTGCTGAAAGTGTTGATAGAAGTTGAATATAACCGGCTAAAAGGCGATGCGATTGCGGTGAATAGTGAATCAGAAAATGAACCCACGCCCACGAATCCCGATATTCACGATCTCCCATTTGTCCAATATGTTCCAGTTTTTCCAGACGTTGGAGCGAAGGAACTGCTCCAAATTTCGTGTTCCAACGAATTGATTTCATGTATGGATTTTTTTCTGCACGGTCTTTAATCGGAACTTCAAAATATTTGGCAAGACCCTCATCCAACCAAATCGGAACCGTTGTAATCGAAGTATGAATAATCGCATGGGTCATCTCATGACGTAAGTCAATCTCAAATTCGTCCGTCTTTTGAACAAGCAATGTCCCCGGTTTGTCGTCAATCTTAATGTAAAGTGCCCGCCGATCACGTGGAGCTTTTGGGAAAACCTCTTGCAAAAATTTCAAATATGTTTTTTCGTCGCGAAATAAACAAAGTTCAATTTTTTCTTTCGGCGACGGAATGCCCATGTAAAGATTCAAATCAATCTGTAATTGTTTAATCTCTTCAAGAATTGATTTGATCTCGGTCAACGGAAAATTAGATTGAACTACCACAACTCCATAAACTTCACAATATTTCAGTCTCGATGCATAAGACGGCGTCAAATCAATTCCCAAAAGTGCAGCATCAAATTCTTTTTCCTGAAATTCTTTTTCTTGAACACGATAACGATGTTCCGATATGGAACGATTAACGGACGCTAATTTGGTTGATTTTGTTTCATTGGGAGTTGTTCCGATCGCTTCGGTAATAGGCATTGCCTTGCCATCCCACTGTTTCGAATCAAGTCCGGTAATATCTTGCTGTGAAACCGGAATATTCGACGCTGGTGTTTGCCTGGATTCTTGTTTCGACGGAGCATGTTGATGATCTGTGGAAACCAACCGGTTGGAAGGTAAAGACCTGGAAGGCGAAGGATCAGAGACATGATCAACAGGGAACGACTCAACCCAGTCCCGTGTGTCAAACGAATACGATGACAGACCAGTCAATAAAGGTTCTTCCAAATAATCAGGTGCAACCGATTGAGAACCGTATTGTGCGGAAGATGGAACCGTGTCTAAATCAGGAAGTTCTACCGATTCTGAAATAGAAACCGGATACGTATTCGGTTGTGTAGTTGTTGAAGGGCGATTTTTTTCATAATAGGGATTTTCAGGAGGCAACGGGGCAATATTCAAATCATCAGAAGAAAATGCATCCAATGTTTTGAGTTCCTGTTCCGATTGTTGAGAATTTCGTGTTGTTTCGGAGGGGGTTGATGTTTTCTTGAGATCGGAGTTATTTTTGGGTGCGGTGTCTTTATTGCGAAACCAGGAAAAAGAGAAGAAAGAATTAGCGGAAGAATCTGTTGATTTCTTCTTTTGAAAGTAGGGAAACAAAGATTTTTTTTCTGTTTCCTCTTTGTTTTGTGCCAGTCCTTGCCCAACGAATGCAAGAAAGACCAAACCCAGAAACAAGATGCACAGCAACATCTTTTGCCGGTTTACTGGGAATTGATTTTCGGTGTGTGAATTCATATTGGCTCGCGCACAAAACAAGACGAAACAACTTTTCTAATTTTGGAAAAAAACCTACGTCTCTATTATTATCGGCAAAATCGTTGTAATCGGAGTAATCGTTTTTTTAAAAATCTTAAAAAATTCGATTTTTCAAGGAAAAAAATTTAAGAAAATGTTCCTATTGTAAAAATGTTCCTATTTAATACTGATTTCATACTGATTGTAATCTATCAGCGGAATTATTATTTTTGATTCTTCACCTTGAAGGGGTGGTATTTTCACAACCGTAGGTCAAGCGAGTAGTTGATAGTGGAGAGTTGATAGTGGAGAGTTCGCACGCGGAGTAATACCATTTCGGCAGTAATCCGCTTGCGGCACTATCAACTATCCACTATCAACTATCAACTTGCCACTGCCTCTTTCGGGGTGAAAATCGAAAAACAAAAATTCCACTGAAATATTACGACTGATTTAATAGCGATGAATTCTCCTCATAAACCAAAGTCCAATGATTCCGAGACAAAGATTAGCAATCCAAACCGAATTGGCAGGAAGTGAGCCGTTTTTGGCGCCTGTCAGTCCGTACATGAGCAAAGGGTAATAAAATAACAACACCGGAATAAAACAAGCAAAAAAACTGCTGAAAATATCTGCTTTTTTCATCCAGATTGCCAAAGGAGCTCCCAGCCAAATGAAAAAAAAACAACTAAAACTGGTTGCCCAACGTCTGGGATATTCTGCGGTAATACGTTTGAGTCTTTTGAGCAACATTTGATTGTCGTTGTTTAGTTGTTTAATTTGCGGCGTACTCCAGGCATCGACAGTTCCCATTCCGGCGGCAAAAACTTTTTGTGCTGCGATAATTCGTCGTTTTTTATCGAGATTTTCCTGAATTGTATCTGCATCTGCTGTAAGTTGTTTGAATCCCATATTGGAAACACTTGGATCGGCGTTGGTATCGTGAACAATTTGTGGTAGGGCGATGGGAATAATTCGGTCATGCCCGGTGTATTTAGCGCCGGCTCCTTCGACTTTGACATTGTTCAGTAATACCGTCAAGGTTTGTTCGGTAAAATTGATTTTGAGTTCTGCACTTTGTGCTTCGATGGAGGAGGGAGGTTTTTTCAGTGTAATGATTGGTGAGATCAAACGGCGGTTCTCAACTCCTTTAACCATAATTGTAATATCATGTGATTCTGTTTCGAAGGTATGATTTTTTCTAAGTTGTTCTAGGAGAATATCTTCAGCGGAGAGGTAAATGACGGTATTGATACCGGTTCGCCCCCAAGTGACTGCCATTTCGTTCAGCCAAACGGCGAAAAGACTCACAAATATTCCTAAAACCATTACCGGCAAAAGGAATGCGTAAGGAGGAATTCCGAGTGATTTTAGAGCAATGACTTCATTATTCCCTGACATTTTGGCAAAAAAGGTAGTTACGGCGAGTAAGAGTGTCATTGGGAGTGAAATTCGGGATGTTTCAACAACCGCGTAGGGAATCATACGAACAATAGGAATAATAGGAACATTTTTCGAAAGTGCTTTCTCAACAAGCACTCCAATAATCAATAACGTTGTCATGGCGATAAACGCAATAAGAAACGTGACCAAAAGTTCCCAAATAATATAACGATGGATTGTTTTCATCTTTTTGTTAAACCCCTGAAGCTGTCAAAACGGAAACATCGAATTGTCCTGATTTTCGGCAACAACGTCAAGAGGAAAAAATCCTTCGTGTTTATTGGCAGGTTGTTAAGTTAGTTAAGTTGTATATCTTCCGTCGTGATCTTCTTTTCTGACCTGCGGCATTTTCATAACCGCAGGTCAATCGCAACACAACCTACGGATCGGAAATTCTCTAAAATTAGGCTCTAATTATCAGTAGTTCGAGTTCAATCTCTGGCACTGCAAGTCAGATTGCCGGCGTTTAGACTCGAAACGCCGGCGTTTGGACTCAAAACGCCGGCGTTTGAACTCGAAACGCTGGCGTTTGGACTCGAAACGCTGGCGTTTAGACTCGAAACGCTGGCGTTTGGACTCGAAACGCTGGCGTTTGGACTCAAAACGCTGGCGTTTGTACTCGAAACGCTGGCGTTTAGACTCGAAACGCTGGCGTTTAGACTCGAAACGCTGGCGTTTGGACTCGAAACGCTCTTTTGAAGCACAAGTTACACACGCATCACTGCCAAATCTGTTTTAGAAAAATTGGTTTCTGAAAAAGGGTACGATAAAGAAAGTCTTCCGAAAGAACGAACAATGTGTCGTCTATTAAATCAGCTTGGCTACCGATTACGAA
>JAITBS010000364.1 GCA_031283515.1 Planctomycetaceae bacterium | reverse complement strand
CCGATATCTCCTTCCGCCAACGCGGTGTCCTCTCAAGAAAAGTCCTCGTCCCGCTACTCGCCGAAAAATTACGGCAAGAAGGAAAACTCGTTAATGTCGAATTCGTCTAATGAGTCAATGACTGATCACTGCTCAAAAGAACATTGCATTTACCGTTTGATTTTCAACTCTTTTGAAAAAAATTTTTTCACCCCCCATGTTTTTCTTAGGAAAAATATTATAATAACCGACACTGTGGTTGTTGTGTAGCAACCCAAAACGATAATAGATTATTTTGGAGTTATATGGAATAAACGTAGAACGTTATAAAAATTAGTTAGATAAGAATCGCTCTCATCAAATTACCAGATATTGAATCCACGAGCGATATACGTGTTACGTACCGGAAAATGGGCGTGATCGTAGTCATCGTGGATAACCCCTGGTAAGGTTGATGAGATGACAAAACGATTCACGCCCTTTTTTTATGCGTTATGTTCATTATAAAAACAGAATTTTTGAATGACAGAGACGTATTATTTCTGTTTCAAAGCAAACTGTAACCATTAACTTTATTGTAATCCATAAAACAGGAGATTTAAATATGTATTGTACAAATTGTGGTAAAGACGGCGTTCGTGAAAACAGCACCGCTTGTCTCGGTTGCGGAATTTCTCCACATGCGGCGGAGAAAAACTATTGTTGTAACTGTGGTGAAAAACTGAATAATGTAAATCAGGTGATTTGCACCAAATGCGGTTGTAGCGTTAAAAGTATAGCGACATCGGGAGAGTCCAAACGAATCATCGCTGGTATCTTAGGACTCTGTTTTGGTGGTATTGGCGTACACAAATTTTATTTAGGAAGTTGGGGTTGGGGAATTGTCTATCTTGCCGCAGTGGTACTGACCGCTGGTTTTGGTGCGTTGGTTACAAGCCCAATCGCATTAGTAGAATCTATCATCTATTTAACAATGGATGATACAAAATTCGCAAAAAAATATTCACAGGAAACACGATCTCCATTCCGATGGTAAAATCGCAAAAAACGGTGACTATACGTTACACGGAAAAATTACCATTTGTACTTCAGACAATCATTCGCTAGATGTTTTTATTTGGACGATTTTTTGTTTGTAGTGATAAAATGGTTATTTTACAATAATTCCATCCTGAAAGGATATTACAAATGACCCGCTGCAACGCGGCGGGTATGTCTTTTTACTTTACCGTTAGAATATTACCAAAAAAACTAACTTGTGACAATATGAAGTATAAATATTCAGTGTAGGGTATTCAAGATGTGAGGCGAAGGAAACAATCCCTTCAGCCAATTGATCAATCGTAAACAAGTTTCTGTATCGGTTGATAAATATCTTTTTGTAATACTTTGTCCTAACGGAGTTCCCGGTTCTTCTTGCCACGCAAGCCATGTATGAATTTGTGCTTTCGCCTTATAATTCCGTGAGTATTTTTGAAGATTCCGGCTCTCAATATCATTGAGAACATCAGCAGCAATCGGTAAAAGCGGATCACTTTCAGGAACAAGAAAAGCAATAAAATCTTCCAACATTCCATTGACCTTATTATTCGGCATCACCCAAACACCGAATGTTATTCCGTCCGCGTTTTGACAAATCAATCCCTCTTCCGGCAATTGATCGGGAATTTCAAATTGATGTACCGTTAAAAGATTTTTAATAGATTGCCATCGGGCGTTAAGGTCAATGTCCGCATCAACAATAATTCCCAGAGATTCAATTCCCGATTGTTTTAACCGTTGCGGAATCTGTTCAAGAAGATTCGCAACCCCTCCGCAATCAATCACGTCAAACGACTCTTTTATATTGAACTGCTGACACAATGCCCAAATAACATGTTGGTCATCTTTTCCTTCAACAAGAAGTTTTTGATTAAATGTTTCTTGAATCTTCGTCATCGGATTTCAATATCGTTCCTGCTGGTAATTTCAAGATCGTTCGCATCAAATTCAACGGGAATAATTGTTCCCTTTTTATTATCCAGCCGGATCACTTTTCCCGCTTGAGAGTTGCCGGAACTATTTAAGACAGATCCAAACGCCCTGATACAGTCTTCGCTGTGGGTTGTTGCGAAAACCTGAACATTTAATTTTTGCGACATCAGAAAAATGATTTTCCACAATTGTTCTTGAACCGTGTAATGTAATCCGTTTTCAAATTCGTCAATCAACAAGAAACCGTTATCGGAATTGACCAACGCCAGAATCAGCGTCAACACACGATTGATACCGTCGCCCATACTTCTCAACGGTAACACTTTTTGAGAATCAGATAACTTGATAACCGCAATTCTTTCTCTTCTGCCTTCTTCAATAAATGCGATTCGTTCTGTTGCAGGTTCAATAATTTTTAATGAATCAATAACATTTTGCTCTTTATCAGTGAGGGCAATATTATCGAACAATTGACCATTATCTTCACTATCAATATCTCTCCCTCTAACATATTGTAAATTTCCGTTATTTCTATTATTAAATCCGAAACGAAGTTTGGAGAATCTTTCAGGGTCGTCAAGAGGAAAAATTTTGCCGGTGTCTCCGTTCCCAATTTCGATACCAAGTTCATAAACATCTTCAATATTGTTTTCACCTTTTTGTTCAATTTTCGCAAGTCCCAAACCATCATCATCGGCGGTATATTGTACAAATCTTAAAGTAACGGGCATATTAAAAGGTGGTTTGGCTTCTTCCGATATTGTATTTTCAACACCACCAATTAAAATAACATCTGTCGAATCAAACCCGCATTTTCTATCAGTAAACAAAGAAGAGAAAATTTTCAAATTATTTTCGGTTGCATTCTTTTCATTTCGTTGAATATTTTCTCCTCTTTCATTAAGCAATTGCGTAATCAATCTTAAATTCCCCTTTGTTGCATAGATGGCGATGGCTTCAAGAATGGAAGATTTTCCGGTATTGTTTTTTCCTGTTAAAAGATTAATTCTCTTCAATGAAGGGATTTTAAAATCTTTTAAGCAACGGAAATTTTTGATCTCTAATGATTCCAACATTTTTTCTTTTTATTTATTTCTATTTGGGTCATCGTTTTCGAGTCCCATTTCGCGGGAGCGCAATGTGGCCACTTCGACAGCGTCGGTAATCGCTGCACGGAAACCGTGCCGCTCCAATGAATGAACTCCGTTAATTGTTGTTCCGCGCGGACTACACACTTTGTCTTTGAGAACTCCGGGGTGTTCGTTGGTTTGCAAAACAACCTTCGCCGCCCCAAGAACCGTTTGAGCCGCCAACAACAACGATTGCTCACGCGGCAATCCCATCTTGACACCGCCATCAGCCATCGCATCGATCATCATGTAAACATAAGCCGGACCACTACCAGATAATCCCGCAACCGCATCGAGTTGGCGTTCCGGAAACGGAATCGCAAGACCAACTGTTGACAGAAGATCAAGCGCCAGTTCGGCATCATCTTTTTTGGCACCGTCGGAAAGACAAAAACCACAAACGCCTTCACCAACTAAACAAGGCGTGTTCGGCATGACACGCACCAACCGCGCACTGGTTCCGAGATCTTTTAAGTACGTCTTGAGTTGAATTCCGGCAGCAATAGTAATCCACAACGGATTGTAACCATGCGCCCGAAGTGCGGCAAGATTATGAAGAACTTCATTCATCTGCTGCGGTTTGACAGAAAGAAAAACAACATCCGAACCCGCCACCAAATCTTTAATTGTTGCAACAGCAGTTCCGCCGGTTTGCTCAGCGAATTTCTGTGCCGACTCCGGTCGGACATCGTAACCGAAAAGTTTATCCGGTTGAATTGTTTTCGTTTTGATAAAACCGCGCGACAACGCTCTTGCCATGTGACCGGTTCCGATAAATCCGATTTTTGTATCCATGATTTGAAAAAGTAAAAAGGATAATCAATTTTCTTCAACCAACTCAGCAATACAATGTACCCGATTTTCACAAACAAACAAGCAACCCCCAATTCATCACCATTGATTTGTTCCTTCAACATGATAAAATCATGCCGGTTATCACCGTACGTTTTGAAACATTATCAAAATTCAACAAACAAGGAAACTGTTATGTTAAATCAATTACGGATATTTTGTTTTGTATTTACTTTTATCATGTTGACGGTTTGTATGACTTGGGGTTGCAACGCTCAAGAAGAACAAAAGTCATACGGCGGAGTTGTTCAACCGTATCAATTACGGTTGGAATTTCTTTCGGAACCGCGTGGAATTGACGAACAGAAACCGCGTTTCTCCTGGAAATTGAAATCGAACGAAAATGACCAAACACAATCAGCATACCAAATTGTCGTTTCCCAAACACAGAGAATTTCGGCGGAGCGTGCCGAGAATGTGGTTGTTTGGGATTCCGGTAAAACGGCGGGAAATACCGTGTTGGTCGAATATGCCGGTAAACCGTTGTTACCGAAATCGGAATATTCTTGGGCATTGACTGTTTGGGATAAACAAGATAAACCGTCAACGTCGATTCTATCAACCTTCTCCACCGGAATCTTCAAACCGGCACAATGGCAGGCAAGATGGGTTGGTCTTGATAAAGTTTCGCTGGAAGAAGACGAAAGCGAACTCTCAACATTATCATTGGACGGTGCCGCATGGATTTGGACAAACGACAAAGGCTTAAACGCCCTGCCCGGTCATGCGATGTTCCGCAAAACAATCGACTTGCCCGAACCACTCGAACTCCAAAAAGCAACGCTCGCTCTGACCGCCGATAACGAATTTACAGCGTATCTCAATAACAAAAAAGTCGAAAACGGTTCCAATTTCAAAACGGTGAAAACTGTTGATGTTACAGAGTTGTTGAAATCGGGAAAGAATGTTCTTGCGGTCGATGTCAACAATCACGGCGACGCCCCCAATCCTGCCGCCTTGATTGGCGTGTTGAAAATTCAGTACAAAAACGAAAACGAACTCGTTATCAAAACCGATACAACATGGAAAGCGGTTGACGGTTTGCCGGAAGGCGGTGAAACGGCGGAGTTTGATGATTCGGCGTGGAAGGTTGCCGCCAAAATCGCCGATCTCGGCGGCAATCCTTGGGGCAATATCAGTATCGGTAATCCGCATCCCAGTTTGCCGGCAAGAAGGTTTATTAAATTTTTTAGAGTTAAAGAAAAGCCGATTCGCGTAACCGCATACATTTCCGGTCTTGGTTATTACGAACTCTATTTGAACGGTGAGAAAGTCGGCGATCATGTTCTTGATCCGGTATTAACCGATTATGATAAACGTGTTCCCTATGTAACCTACGATATTGACCCAAAATTGCTACAAATTAATAATCCTAATTTTAATCACTCTAATTTCCATCACATTGTTGTTAAACTTGGTAATGGTCGGTATTACGCCCCGCGAACAACCGACCCGATAACAACACGAACTTTCGGCTATCCGAAATTATTGTTCCAACTCGAAATTCAATACGCCGACGGTTCAACACAAACAATTGCAAGCGACGAAACATGGCGGCTTTCAACAAATGAGCCTATTAAGGAAAACAATGATTACGACGGCGAAATTTACGACGCACGAAAAGAAGCAATCGCATTCAATACCGTTGTCCAAATTGTTGATGCTCCGAAAGGTAAACTTGTTGCGCAAATGATGCCGCCGATGCGGGTTGTTGAGAAAATTAAGCCGAAGTCGGTCAAGGAAGTTAAGCCCGGTGTTTGGATTTTTGATTTTGGAGTGAATCTGGTTGGTAATTGTGAGTTGGAAGTTCCGGTTGATTTGGCAGAAGGAACGGAGTTAAAAATTCGTCACGCCGAAACGCTTTTACCGGACGGAAATCTTTATGTTGCGAATTTACGCGGTGCGCAATGCCGCGATATTTATATCGCATCCGGTAACAGAAAAATTACGTTTTATCGCTCACCCTTTTTTACTTATCACGGTTTTCGTTATGCGGAATTGACGGGATTTCCTGAAACTATTAAACTGGGCAAAAATACCTTAATCGCAAGAGTCATCAACACCGACTTGCCCAAAGTCGGAACTTTTGAAACAAGCAACCCGACAATTAACGCGATTTTTCGTAATATTGTTCGCGGAACGCAAGGGAATTATCTGAGTATTCCGACGGATTGTCCGCAACGCGATGAACGCCAAGGTTGGCAAGGCGACCGAGCTGCGGAATCGAAAGGGGAAATGTTTTTGTTCGATAATATAACGTTGTATTCGAAGTGGCTTATCGATATTGAAGATTCACAACGTGATGATGGGAATTTGTCGGATGTTTGTCCGAATTTTTGGCCGCTTTACGGTTCCAACGTTACGTGGCCCAGTGCTTTTACGATTATTCCGGACAGTATTTACACAATGTACGCGGATCGGCGTCCTATCGAAAAACATTATGAAGCGATGAAACGTTGGTTAATCGGACATCTTGGTCAATTCGTGAACGATGGAATTATTGACAAGGATAATTACGGTGATTGGTGTGTTCCGCCGGAAAAACCGGAGTTAATACATTCGCAAGACCCGGCACGCAAAACGTCCAAAGCAATTTTGGCAACTTCCTATTACATTCACAATCTCGATTTGTTGACGAAATACGCTAAGATGCTTGGCAAAGATTCCGAAGCGGATGAATTTGTACAAAAAGCAACCGCAATGCGTAAAGCGTTCAACGATAAATTCCTGAATATTGAAACGGCAAAATATGATAACGGAACGCAAACTTCTTGTGTATTACCGTTGCGGTTTGAAATTGTGCCGCCGGAATTGCGGGGCAAAGTTTTTGAAACGTTGACAACCAATATCGAAAAGGTTACGAACAATCATATTGGTACGGGATTGATTGGCGGACAATGGTTGAATCGAGTGTTGAGTGATTTCGGACGAGCCGATATATCCTACAAATTTACGACCAATACCGACTATCCGAGTTGGGGTTACATGATTGAAAAGGGCGCAACAACAATCTGGGAACTCTGGAACGGCGACACTGCCAATCCCGCAATGAATAGCGGTAATCATGTGATGCTGATTGGCGATTTAACGATTTGGTATTACGAATATCTTGCAGGAATCAAGGCTGATCCGGAACACCCCGGCTTTGAACATATTATCATGAAGCCGTTGCCCATCGGCGATTTGAAATTCGTCAACGCCGAATATGATTCGGTTCGCGGACTGATTAAGAGTCAATGGAAACGAGACGGTAACAAATTTCATTGGGAAATAGAAATTCCGCCCGGAAGTACCGCAACCGTTTATGTTCCCAACGGTGAAACATTACAAAAT
>JAITBS010000278.1 GCA_031283515.1 Planctomycetaceae bacterium | reverse complement strand
GAAAGGTCGCCTACCTGTTAATTGCCTACCTTGTAATTTCCAACTGTAAACAAATTCAAAAATATTCCACTGATATATTACTTAATTTTGTAAGGCTATTTGTCGGCTTATTCCCAATTTTAAGATTAATAAAACACTAGTTGTTGCTCCTATTCCTTGCCTGCTCAGTGGGAGAGAGTAATAGACTGGTCGCCATTACCATATTTTCGCGGTAAATCTGGATTTGAATTTAAATAATCAAGACACGAATATGTAATACTAAAATTTCCGTCAAATTTAATATTATCAAAAGGATTGTCCCAAAGATATTCCAAAGAAGAATAGTCATCTCCTTGTAGAATGTTACTAAAAGCGATAATTCTAGCAATCATCATTGTTGCCTTGTCGTTTGGAATCTCTTTGCAAAAACGAATAGTGTTGAACGATTGGTCTTCTGCGATCAATTTTCCATTCGTTACCAATACAACGTAATACAGGAAAAGAATAAAAAAACTAAATTTTTTCATAGTAAATAATTTTTCGTAATTAAATAACTCAAACTGTAAAACCAAAACATTAAATTTTCACTAAAAACGACAAAATAAGGATAAGTTGGACATAAAAATGAGAATTTTTTCCTTATTTTTTACCCGTTTTTGAGCCACAAAGATTTTGGGAACGCACTGAACGACGCCTTAACAAAATAACCAATGGTTGTGTCGGTTCAATATGGTTCTGCTTATTGTTACGGAACTATTTAATATCTATTCAATTCTATTCAATCGTCATTGATGTTACAGAATAATGTTTCACCGAGAGAATGAGTGATTCGAACCTCTCTAAGTTGTCCGAGTATTTGGGGATTAACTGTTTTTTGAAACTGAACATTCAGATATCGGTCAGCGGTTCCGCCATGAATTGTTTCAGGTAAAACGGAAAGAGCGGCTCCGACCAATAACGCAGCGTAATTGGTTCGCAACTGTTTGGCAATCTCCGCAAGACGTACCGCACGAACCCGTTGGACAGGCAGCGAAACTGTATCGGAAAATGTTGCCGCTTCTGTTCCTTTACGCGGACTGAAACGAAAAATATGAATTTTTGAAAACCGAAGCCGTTCAACAATTTGGCAGGTTTCCTCAAATTGTTTTTCTGTTTCAC
Source organism: Planctomycetaceae bacterium (assembly GCA_031283515.1). Lineage (GTDB taxonomy): Bacteria > Planctomycetota > Planctomycetia > Pirellulales > Thermoguttaceae > WRKP01. Next base: position 9,838 of record JAITBS010000278.1, on the reverse strand, counting down.
CAGGAAACCCGACAATTATATCAGTTGTCAGAGCAAGACGGTCAAAACGGCTGATGATTTCTTCACAACGCCGTACAAACGGTTCGGAAAGCCAACGCCTGCGCATTCGATACAACACCTCATCACTACCACTTTGCATGGAAAGATGAAGATGCGGACAAATTCGTTGCGGATTTTGAAGCATTAAATCAATCAGTTCCTCAGAAACTTCCACCGCTTCAAGACTCGATAACCGAAGCCTGAATGGTTCTTTCATTTCAACAATACGCCGAACTAATGCCGCCAGATTTTGACGGCTGTTTGCAGATTCGGCACCATAATGCCCAAGATGAATTCCTGTTAAAACAATCTCCCGATAACCGTTTCGTGAAAGAGTTTGAATTTCTTCAAGAACATCGTTTTCGGGACGGCTTCGAAGAGTTGGGCGTACTTTGGGAATGATACAGTACGAACAGCCAACACAGCAGCCATCCTGAACCTTAACATAAGCCCGATGGCGTTCACCAAATGTTTGAATCCCGTTTGGTAATTCCGCCAAACCAAGACTTCTCAAAAAATCAGGAACTCCCTGTTTATCCGTAATAATTTTTGAAACACCGTTAATATTGAGAAGTTGTTTACTGTTATAAGTTGCCGAACAACCCATGACAATAACTTCCGCACCAGGGTTTTCACGAATAAGTTTGCGAATTACTTTTCGTCCTTTTGCTTCGCTCGCCGCTGTAACTGTACACGTATTGACAATAACAATATCCGCAACATGACCAGGTTCGGATTCCGCGTAACCAAGACGCAATAAACTGTTACGAACATATTCCGTTTCGTATTGATTGACCTTACAACCAAGTGTGAAAAGACGAAAAAACAATAGCGTTTCTCCTGAAATTATTGGACAATTTGTTCCTGACTTTTTAGGAATTGCGAGTCTATTATACCTCTTGCCGTAATATTTATGATGTTTTCTATTTTACAACACAAAATCGCACGAAAAATACGAAATGTTTGTTTTGACGCTTTTCGTGTTATTTTTTGTGGTTAGTGTTATAAAAAATTCAACGGAATGATGATGAAAGTAATTTTCATAAAGACACACCGTATTATACTTTCCCTTGTTATTAATTGGTCTTTTTTAACCTTTTACGTATAAAAATCAATCTGCCCTGAAAAGGTAACGGGAATATAATTCGAGGAATAGCAACTTCTGAAAACTCCGGTAAAAGATTATTTCCGTCGATTTCAGCCTGCCCCCAAATAGGCATTTAGAATTTCTCTTATGTTTTCCAGACACGTTTGCGGTTTAGTTTACTTTTGAGAATATTGGTACAGAGATTGATATCATCGACGATCTGAAAATCGTACATTCCAACACAAATAAAATCCGCACCGTTTTCAAAAGCAAAACGAAAACCATCTTGTGGTTTGATGGAACCGGCGGCAAGAACTTTGAAGGCGATCCAGGGTTCTGGTCGGTTGTTCATAAATTCGATGGTTTCATTGGGATCACGGCAGAAAATATTATCATGTTCTTCTTGTCCTGGTTTTGCAGACCAATATTGATGGTGATGAAATGTTTTCATCCAGTAGTCGGGAACAATTCCCTGAGCAACACAGGCTTGTAATGTCTCGATTCGGTGAGCGGCAATACCAACAGGAATTTCGTTTTTCCGTGTGAGTTCGACACATTGAATTATTGTTTTGAAATCTCTTTCCTTGACAAGCCGGTCAGCCGCTTCGCCTTGAAGAACAACTGACGATGCATCATGATCGATTGATTTTTTGAAATTCGCTAAAATGTGTTCTGATGTTTTACCGCTACAATTAGTCATAAATTGAAGGGTTCCATCGGCTTTTTCCCAATATTCGTTGACCAGTTCACAAAGGCTGGGGTTCATCAAAAAGGTGTTGATTCCGCACGCTTCTGCCAGTTTGAATGTTGCAAAGGTTTTTTCTTTTGTGTGATAGGCTTTCACAAGATCAGAAACATAAAGCAAATCACGCGCATGAGCAAAACCGCTCACAAGATTACCGCCAAGAATTACACGGCTCATTGGTAATTGACAAAGTGTTGATTCGGGAATCTTTTCTTTCAGGTCAGAAAGTTTTGACCAATTCGTATCTTTTCGTGTTGCGGACGAAAGAGCATCAATATCTTCTTTTTTCGTTTCGGCAAGAATTTTCTCTTCATGACTCAATGCCTCAACCGTAAGTCCGCCAACTATGATTTTGCCAAGTATTTCCCGACGTGTTGTTTTTTTCATCGTTTTACAAATTGATAGTAATGATTATAAATCCGGTTTTTAATAGTAGCAGCCATTTCAAGACTCTCTATTCCAGTGAAAACTTTTGTGATGGTTCGAGTAACTTCTCCGAAGTTAAACATTTGTCCAAGTACAATACCGTACTTTCTTTTCATTGTCAAGACGAAGCGTTTGAAGGTCTTGGTGATTCGTCTGCCGATTACGCCGATGTTCACGGATTTTTGGATTGAAAAACGGATTCGGCAAAATTGAGTATATTGAGTATATTGACAAGAAGTTTCGTTATGATAAATTAAAAACATAGGCCGAGTGGCGAAATGGCATACGCTGGGGATTTAAAATCCCCTGACCGCAAGGTCGTGCGGGTTCGACTCCCGCCTCGGCTAGTGCTTTGAGTTCAACCCCTAGAGTTTCAAGTTCAACCCCTAGTGCTTTGTTAATCTTAAAATTGGGCATAGACAGAAAGATAACCTTGACCCAATCAGGCTTATCGGAAAATATAATATCCCAAAAAATTAAAGATTAACAAAGCACTAGAGGGGAAAACTGGGAAAATAGCAATATTGATATTTTAATGCTCATTAAAAATCTGGAAAATGAAAGAAAAATAACCGGTTTTTTGTATAAAGAATTATTAAACAGCGATATACTTATCTCACTTTAAAATTTGGTTTTTATTTTTTTGATATGAAAATTTGGGGCGAGTAGAGTGCGCAATGGTACCTTGTATTTTTTGATGTTGTTGAAGAAACTTTTACAGGCGTTTACGAAGTCGGTATATTTTTCGTAATATTTATTGTAAGTTGTTTTCTTTTTGAAAAATTTCCAGAACCGTTCAATAAGATTCAAATTGGGTGAATACGTTGGTAAATAAACGAATGTTATTTTATCAAGTAATTTTCGATACGCTTTCACTTTTTTACTGCGAAAATAACGACGAATCGTATCCGCGTCAAGTAAAAATATCTTAGAGAGTTGAGTAAGCGTAAAACCTTCCGCAAACGCAAGAACAATACGAATACGATCCGTAAATCGCTGACCTTTGATCTTGCGATACTGAACACGAAGCTGTTGGATTTGTTTGTGAGATAAACGGCAATCCATTCCATAAAATACAAAATGAACTCCTACAAACAACAATTTCTATAATGCAACAAAATCACACACACACGTCAAGACGTATTTTATTGTAGGATGAGTTTACTTGACCAATAATGAATAAGATTTAGATTTTTTTTGCTGTCCAATAGACGGCTTGGTTCAACATTTTAACAAAGTTCGGCGGAGTGAATCCGGCGGTGTTGTGTCCCAATAATGTGTGAAAAACTCGACCTTTGCCCAACTCAAGAACAAATGCCATCGGATAACGTTTACCATCAACTTTCGATGTTGATTCGGCTAAAACGTTAATCGGTATATCACTTACTTTCAAACAAGTATAAAGTTCATCGGTAGTTTCAAAATTTTCAATATTTTGTGTAATCGGATGCGATTTGTTTGTAATTTCCACTGTAAATTTACCGAAAGGATCGTGTCCCCGCAATTTCGGATTCCAAACCCGTCCGACAAGTTTTTCGTATTCCGTCCAGTCTTCGAACGCCCCACAAGTAAAATGGAGTAAAATCAAACCGCCGCCATTTTCCACAAACGAAATAAGATTTTTCTTTGCCTGCCCATCTCTTTTAAGCGGAGCGTAATTCTTGAAATAGCACACGAGAACATCGTAATCAAACACAATATCCGTACCGATAATTTCAAGATCATCCGTCAAACGGCAATCAATATTCGGATCAGTATTCAGATGCTTTCGAACAACAGGTCCGATTTCACGCCACAAATGACCAGGGTAATCTTCTCCAGTAACAAAAAGTACCCGAATTTTTTTAGGCGGTACAGTGTTTTCCTGTGCATAAATAACCGAAGTTATTGCAAAAATACAAAGTAATACAAAAATGTTTTTCATAATGATTTTAGATTTAAAAGTTGTAACTGTTTGCAAAAATAATCAAGCAATGAAACAAATTCATGACGGCAATTGGTGTTTTCATTTCGTTTTGGTACGATATTTTGAAAAAACGCTGCCGCTTGATTATGTACATTTTTTATGTTATTGATACGATTTAAATAAAAATTCCGTTGAATATTACGAAAATTTTTATTCATTGATGCCGAGTTCGGCAAGAGTTTTTCGTAACCAGGCGAGAGATTTTTCGATTAACTGTCCGCCTTCACCTGCACACTCCATACTGACCGGACCATTATAACCGGCATCCCTTAGAATTTCCAGTGTCCGGCGAATATTTCCGGCGTTCACTCCGTCGCCAATCGCGCTCTCACTCAACGCAATACCCGTTTCCTGACCGCGAAGCGATTCCGCTAACGATTGCGAAACATCCTTGATATGAACATGCGAAACTTTGCCCGAAAACCGTTTCGCAAAATCAATCGGATTACCGCCGGAAATAAACGAATTACCTGTATCAAGATTCAAGCAAAGACGCGGACTATCCGTAAAATGGAGCATTTCATCTAATCGGTCTATTTTTGTTGTAAAATAACCGTGTATCTCAATCGTGATGTCAATTTCATACGATTCCGCAACAGAAACAATCTGTTCGTAAGATCGTTTCATTAATTGCATCGCCTCATCGTCTTCAAGTCCTTCCGGTTTGAGCAATCCGTCTGTCGTACAAACACGAGGACAACCGGCTAATTTGGCAAAACGTAGAGTATTCAGAACATAAGGAACTCCGTAAATCGGTCCGTCTTTACCGGAAAGCGGATAGGCAGCATCAATCTGCGAAAGATGAACTCCATAATTGTCCAGTTTTTTACGGAGCAAAACCGGATCATCGGTACTTGCCAAATGCGGAAAATAACCGAGTCCGTGAATCCAACTCGCTCCGTCAATAAATCCGCATTCGATTAACGGAACTTTATTTCGCGATGCCCATTGTAGGCATTTTTCAAAATTCCAAGCAACAGAATTAAATGCGTCGGTGTGAAAACTGATTTGCATGTTTGTTATTGGTTGGTTAAAGGTTATTGTTGATGTTATCAATATTGAATCAATATTAAGATTAAATTAATGTTGATATTGAATCAATTTTTTCCGTAATGATTGTTCTATTTCCGGCGTTAATTGATTGGGTTTGTCGAGATGTTTTTTGAGTTCCTCGAAACTTTTTACGGGAACAGTAATACCGTTTTCGGGAACTTCAATTTTTGCAGTCCAGACAATGGCGTTTAACAATAATTTCAGGAAATCGGGATGGGCGAAATTCCAAAGTTGATCACCGCCGGTAAATCCGAATCCGCGTCCGCCGTCTTCGCGTTGTAACACCCACGCAACAATTTCCGGTTTACCCAATCGGTTACGTACAACCGGATTACCTGAATGAGCACCGTCCGATCTCTGTTTAACCGCGTCGGGAGGAATTGTTACCAAAATTGCTTGAGGTGAATTAGGTAACGAATTTTCGATAATCTGTTCCGTAGTTAAATCGTTCAAAAAACGCATGTGAAAATACCACTCATCCTCTATTGCAAACGGACGAACTCCGCGTGTAACAGGATGATTCGGCAAGTTTTGAAATTCCGCTTTGTAAAAAGGATTGACGGAGCGGAATATTTCGTACACACCGCCAATTGTTCGCAAAATCAATTTCGCATCAGGCGGTAATTCCGGCGGTTTTTGCGAATCGTTTCCCTGTGACCCGCACAAAGCGTAATGAAGAAAAACAAATCCTTTTCCGGCTTGCCGAAGTTTTTCCAAACGTTCTTCCTGCCCGCGAAGAGGATAATTGTTACCGCCGTCACAAAAAACGACAACCACATCAGTATTATCGAAATCAAAAGTATTGCCGTATTGGGCATTCCGATGAATTTTTGTTCTAATTTCCGGCAAGGTTTTTCCGTCAGTACCGAACGATTTTTTTGAAACGAATTGTTCCAACGCTTCGGCTAACAAAACCGAACCGGCATAAAATTCGTGAACACCATAATCATGACTAGGTTTTCCGGCAATAAAAAGGATGTTCACCGGTTGAGAGTCCGCAGCAATCAAACTGCCGGTTAATCCAAACAAAATAAAAATCAGAACAAAAATATTTTGCATCATTATACTGAAACACTGAATACCGATAAATTGGTATCGATTATTGTTTTCGTAATTTTATAACAATTCAAGTTGACAAACACGAGGCAGGCAATGATAAATTACCTACTTCGTGTTTGCGGTGATTCGCTAAAACCAGGAGTGTTGTCCCGGAATTGGCACCGGATAAGAGCCGTTCGCACCCGGAACAACCGGCGGAGCTATTCCTGCAACACATTCTTCAGGGGCAGGCTTGAACACGAATTTTGAATCGTATAATTCTTGCCATGAAATCATTTTACCGGTGTAAGCTGCGATTTGTCCGAGAATGGCAAGCATGGTACTTTTCGAAACGTAATCGCCGGAATCAATCCGTTCCCCTTTTCGCAACGCCGCGAACAGGGCGGCTTGTTCTTCGGCATGACCGCCGAGTTTGGGTCCTTCGTATTGCCAGTTTGTTTCTCCAACAATTTTTGCGGCATTCCAGTAGGCAGTACCTTTTGAACCAATAATCAGATCGTCATAAGAATTGTAACAACCGGTTTCCGTACGACAAAAAGCGTAAAAACGACAAGTATCGCCGGGATAAATAAATGTTGCGGCGTGGTGATCGAACACGTTACCGAATTGCCGATCCGTCATTGATGCACGACCGCCCATTCCGAATGCGTGTGTTGGAGTTTTACCGCCGAGCAGCCATGTCATGCGGTCAACATTGTGAACCAACGATTGTGTAAAATCGTCACCGGAAAGCCAACTGAACATGTATTGGTTGTAAACCTGCACATCCAATTCGGACATTCCATTCGGGTAACCGCGAACTCCGTAAGGTGCACGCAAAAAGGTACTCTGAATCATTCGGACTTCACCAATGGCGCCGTTGTAAACCTGTTCGACAAGAGCCTGATATTGGGGACAATAACGGCTTTGCAAACCGGAAAGAAACGATAATTTCTTTTCGCGTGCCATTTTAACGGCTTCCTCTAAGGTATGAATTCCGGCGGAATCAATAGCGTTTGGTTTTTCGACGAAAACATGCTTACCGGCTTCAACCGCATGTTTTGCGTAAAACGGATGAAATTTTGCTGCACAGGCAATCATGATAACATCCGCACCGGAAGCGATTACTCCCTGATCATTTTGAAAACCGTCAAAAATCCGGTCTTCCGTAATATCATATTGTTCGGGAAATTGTTTTCGTAACGCATCGGCTCCGGCTTTAGCGCGATCTTTGAAGTAATCGCCGACAGCAACGATACGAACATCTTTTCCGGTACTCAAGGCTTGGTTTGCGGCACCGAGACCGCGCCCGCCGCAACCAACCAAACCGATTTTAATTGTTCCATTGCCTTGAGCGTGGGCAAATCGTGCAACAGAAAGTCCGGCAGAAACAGTTGTTCCGGCAATAACGGATTTCTTCAAAAATTCACGACGTGTTGTTGTTGTTGTTGTTGTTTTCATTTTTGTTGCTCCTTAAATGAAGGGGATGTTAATGAGTAATAAAAAACAGTAAAAATGGGCAAATGAAAATAGGTTATTCAATTTCCAAATGAATTGTATTTATTTTACCTTTTTCAAGTGTACAAGTAAATCCGCTTGTTTGCGGATTATTGTATTTTTCGGGAATTAGTGAAACTGTTTCCGGCATACCGTTATTTGTTGTATTTCCCGGATGATCGTCGGGATATTTTGAATCGGTTTTATGGGAAGACGGATTCGGCTTTTCCTTTGTTGCATAAACGGCAATTTTGGCGTTACCGGCTGGAATTCCGTCACCCGAACTAAATGTTGTCGGATTAACAATTTGTCCGTTGACGATTTCAGCATTTCCGCTGGTTGAACCGGTAACATCGAAAACGAGAGTTCCTTTTTCCAACGGTTTTCCTTTGTATTGAACGGTTCCTTCCACTTGAGCCAGTGGAGGACGGCTGTGTTTTGAACAACCGGTAACCAATAATGTCATAACAAAAAGAATAATAATTAAATAATGTTTCATAAAAATTTATTGTTGTAATGAATTTTCAAAAGGATACGGAAAGTTACTATCATTGTAAAGAGTTAAGGAATCCGAAGAGTTTCACCTCCGGCACGAGACGCCATTGCCCGATAAACAGCATGTTCAACACTTTCCGGCACGAACTTAACGGAACCGTCGCACAACGCAAACGATGCACCGCCAGGATGCATACTGCGAAATCCATACGACGCATCCCATTGCGGATTGGCAATTGTCGGTGGAGTTTTGATTAATTGTTCATTCTGATAATTGATTGGATGGGCAGTTATAGCAGAGCTTTGTGTAATAAAATTTTGATTAATAGAAAGATAGCCGATACATTCTCCGAGAAGAAATGTATTTGCCGTACCATCTGTGATGTCAGAAAAATTTCCCGTCCAGAGATATCGTCCCATAGGACCACGAGTTGGACGCATTCCATTATCATAACCAGAACTTGCTCCATAAACATTATAAGCTCCAGAAGTATTATTGGGATCCGCATATTCTACTTCACCAAGTCCTGTATCACCACGATAATCTCCAATATTGATGGCATAATCCATCTGACGGATTTTCCAATTTGGAGCGGCAAAATTTTCTTCTTCGCAAAGTTCTTGGTTCCATGGGTCGGATGGACACAGAAAACAAGACGGAGGAAGCGGATCACGAGTTAATAGGGGCCAATTGCTAGGTTGCCAAGACTCGACCTTTTTATCAAGCGATTGATAAAAGGCGTTCTGTTCGACAAACGGAAGCAATGGAATCGTCCAACCCCAACGCTGTGCAAAACTTGGAGCCATCGGAAATTTTTCGTGAACATCGTGATAATTGTGAAAACCAAGTGCTTGTTGTTTCAGGTTATTGGTACACGACATTCGTCTTGCCGCCTCACGCGCTGCTTGAACCGCCGGCAACAGAAGAGCAATTAACACGCCGATAATCGCAATCACCACAAGAAGTTCGACCAATGTAAAACCGAACGGTGAAGAACGAAAGAGTTTTAAGGTATTTGCAGGAAAGAGTTTAGAACGAGAACACTTTCCACTATCCATTCTTAACTCTCTACTACATAGTGCCCCCCCCCCCCTGCTTTCCCTGACTTACCCAATTTAACATCGGGATTTTTGCCAAAAAAGTCCCCAAAAATACAACAAAACATTTCATGAAATTTTCCATTGTCAGACTCCTTATTGTATAAGGTTTCTTTGAAATCACTACAAAACATTGCCGCAATACAACACGGCAAACAAAATGTTACGTAGTTTCATTATCGACAGTTTCGAAGTATAACGAAATGAAATCAGATGTCAACACTTCTTTTTTTGAAAAAAAAAAGTTTTTTAAAAATTTAGGATAACCATACAGGTCAACTTGGTTTGAACAGGCTATAAGTATTGTAATATTTCAGTGGCATTTTTGTTTTTCGATTTTCACCCCGACAGGGGTGTGATTTTCATAACCGTAGGTCAAGCGAATCGCGACCTA
>JAITBS010000249.1 GCA_031283515.1 Planctomycetaceae bacterium | reverse complement strand
AACCGCTCGGATATTCCCGATTGATGTAAACCAACGTACCACCGGTTCGATACAAATATTCTGCGGTGTGCGGTTTTCCTCCGTTAGTGCGTACCATCGGTTCGTTACGAATAATCAGCCATTTCGGAGGTTCAATTTCAGGTGCAGGAACAAAAAACCATTCGCCCTGCCGAATAAATGCTTCATTGCGGCGCCGGTTCTTCTTTTTGTTACTAACCCCTTTCAATTTCTGGGCGGTAATAACGATATTCGGTTTGAGCGACTCCTTCGCCGTCAAGACGTTGGAAACCGAACGATCTTCGGGAATTCGTGCAATAAACCAGTCCCGTTCATCGTGTCCGCAAAGGAATTTTTCCTTCTCGACTTTATTGGTTTCATGACCCGTAATTTTTGCCATTACCAGAAGATGCCGATCTTTCGGCTGCACGTCAAGTACGGTAATCTCGGCTGCGGAAACCGCTTCAATATTGAAGAACGTCCCTTTTTTGTCACGCTGAATCTCCAACCGAACACTAAAACGGTTTCGTATCGGAGCGATAATTTCTGTGAAATTGGCACGCGCTCCCATCTTTTCAAATTTTGCTACAAGCGTGTTCATAATATTGTTTTCCTGTTATGTTAATTTAATGTTATAAAAGTGAATAAAACGTAACCAAGTTACCGAAAACGGATTTCTTGGTCTTACTTGATTCGTTTGTTGGAATGATATTTTTTCTCACGATATTCTTTCCAGCTTTTGACACCCAAACGGCTTGACGGAATATCGTTCCAACCATCCGGCAACTGCTTGGAATGACGTGAACCGCGAACAAAGCGTTGAATTTCCGGATCGCAATTCGCCCGTTTTTCAGCAGTCGTGCGGATCAGCCGATAAATTGTTTGATATTTACGTTTCATATTTTTTACATCCTTTTTAAACGGAAACTAAGAGAATTTTGGAGAGAGATTTCATCTCTTTTCCTGTGTACTCTGTTAGCAAAAAATTTTCTATCTTTTTATATTGCAACTGACGTGCCAATATCGTTATTGATTTTTATAATTCATAATATTAAGCATTTACAAAATTCTTTTTCTACATCTTGTTTTTTGATTGAAATAAATAATAATAGAACGCTATCAATTAAAATAGTATTTTATAAAATTTGATAAAATTTGATAATATGAAAACGACAGTTATATTCGGATTTCTCGGTTCGAAGCGTGATGCGGGTGATACGGAGGAACGTTGGGACATTTGGAGACCGACGGTCGCGCTTGGAATGTATTCCGATCTTAGAGTGAAGCGTCTGGAACTGTTTTATTCTCCGGAAATTGTGGAACTTCTCAACCGTGTAACAGCAGACCTCCATCAGATCTCGCCTGAACTTATTGTGTCGCCGCACGCAATGCCGTTTGATGATCCGTGGGATTTTGAAGAGGTTTATGCTAAATTGTTCGACTTTATGAAGCAATACCGTTTCGATTTAGAGACGGAAGAATATTTGTTTCACATCAAGACGGGAACACACGCCTGGCAAATCTGTTATTTTTTGCTTACGGAAGCCCGTTTTTTCCCTGGTAAACTGTTGCAATCCTTCGCGCCGCGTCCGAACAAACCGGAGGAGAAAGGAATTGGAACGTACCATATCATTGACCTTGATACCTCAAAATACAAACAAATTGTAACACGTTTTGAGCAGGAACGCCGCGATTCCGTAACGTTTCTTAAATCGGGAATAGTAACTCGAAACAAGGCATTTAACGAACTTATCGGACAGATTGAAATGGTTGCTCTCCGCACTCGTGAACCCATTCTGTTAACTGGCGGAACCGGAACAGGAAAGTCACAACTTGCCAAACGGATTTACGAATTGAAGAAATTCCAAGAACGCGTATCGGGACAATTTGTTGCGGTTAATGCGGCAACACTTCGAGGTGAACAAGCGATGTCAACGCTTTTCGGTTACATAAAAGGATCGTTCACAGGTGCCGGCGCAGACCGTGCAGGGTTACTGCTTACGGCAAACCGAGGAGTGTTGTTTTTGGACGAAATCGGAGAACTCGGTCTTGATGAACAAGCAATGTTGCTTCGTGCTATCGAAGAAAAACATTTTCTGCCGGTTGGGAGTGATGCGGAAGTTGAGAGTGATTTCCAGTTAATTGCCGCAACGAATAAGGACTTGAACGATAATATTGTAACCGGAACATTTCGTGAAGATTTGTTGGCAAGAATTAATTTGTGGACGTTTTGTTTACCGGATTTGAAAGATCGTTGTGAGGATATAGAGCCGAATATAGATTACGAGTTGGTTCAATATGCTTTACGTAACAATCAAAAAATCATGTTCAATAAGGATGCGCGTGAGCGGTTTACTGGATTTGCGGTGAGTTTGGAGGCGGAGTGGAGAGCGAATTTCCGTGACCTGAACGCCGCGGTTGTGCGGATGGCAACGCTCTCAACCGGCGGACGTATTACTATCGAAACGGTTGAGAACGAAATTGAACATCTACGTACTAACTGGAACAGACAAGTCAAGAAGGATGAAGATGTGTTATTGTTGCAAACTATTCTTGGTAAAGAACGTCTTGCTGAACTTGATCTTTTCGATGCTGTGCAGTTGGCAAAGGTTTTGAGAATTTGCCGCGAATCAAAATCGCTTGCTGAGTCGGGGCGGAAGTTGTTTCAGTATTCCCGCACGAAAAAGAAATCGGCAAACGACACTGACCGTGTGAGCAAGTACCTTGCCGCTTTCGGACTCGATTGGGAAAACGTGAAAGATCAATGATAGAGACAAACAACTGGTTGGCAACAAGCATTTTGTAAATTTTTATCTATTAAAAAAATGCCTATTTTACCAATCCGTTGGTAAATTCTAATGATTTTTCCGATTATTACATGAAAAAATCAAAAAAATATCCTTATTTATTTTACCTACCCATTGTATTCTTTTTTTTTTGTGTATCTTAACAACAATGCAACACGGAGTTGCAGAAATTAACTTCCCCATTTAATTAGGAGAACATTTATGAAAAAAATGCTCGTTTGTTTGACAGCTTCGCTTGCGGTCATTTTGTTTTTTGTCAACACTGTATCAGCGCAGACAACGATTCCCCAAAATCAAGTGTCAGACCTTTTCAAGACTGTTTCCGAAAAAGGAAAAAAAGAGGTCTTCCTTCCGGGAGTAAGAGCACCAAGAGTATGTACAGTACCAGTTATGATCGAAATACCGGGAACTGGTACAATGCAATGTACCGGTGTTGTGAAAGTATGGGCGGTCCGTGCTGATGAAAGTGGTCGAGAATACGGCGGTCCCGTCAGTATCAACAGAACGCCTTGGAAAAAAAAGGAACGGTTTTATCTGCACTTTGAGACGGCAACTCCGATTATCGTTTCACTCTATCAACTTTATCCCGAAACGGGACATCCCGGTCAATTTGCCGATAGTAAAGTTGTTTTACCAGACGATAAATTTCCTACAAGTTATGATGCCATTCCGCCGGGAAACGACGTACGCCTTCCCATTCTACTCGAAATGGACAACACTCTCGTCGATGAAGATATTTCCATTGCAGTAACGCCGGTTGATTTTGAGCCGGGGAAATATCCACCATTACCACCGGATTTAGGAATGGGAAATAATCACTTTATATCACAGACCGAATCCGAATTCGTTAGTGACGGAGTTGGTGCAACGTTTTCTCTTCGAGGTCACAAATCTGAAACAAATCAATATTTCGACCAACTCGGCAAGAATGTGTTGACAAAAAAGAAAGAAATGCCTTCTGGTGCCAGAGTGATTGCTGCCGCAGGTATTGAACCCGCGGGACCGGCAAGTTCCCAAAATTATGATGATATTGCCGCAACATTTTTCATCAAAGGTGCAGTCGGCTTCATTAAGTTGACGATGCACAAACGTTAAACCTAACAATCACTAGGCGAGGAGGCAACTCCTCGCCTCCAATAATCCATTTCGTATCCCCCTAACAAACATTTAATAGTTATGAAAAATAATTTTTACAAATTTTTTACTGTTTTAATAATATTTTGTTGTGCGATGTTTGTCGCGTCGGTTCAAGCGGATCCGCGTGTACATATTATAACAGTCAACGATGATGAGTCTGGTATTGCTGCGTCCTGTAAAAATGATATCAATACTATTGTTAATCTCTTTGACGAATGGGACAACAAAACGGTTGCACGCTTAACCACGAGTCAAGGTAAAGATCGGTTATTCAACACAATTCGTAACCTTAATGTCAGCCCTAGTGATGTTGTCTTTTTTTACTATGCCGGTCATGGTGCAATCAATAAACAAAGTAACCAACCAAGCGAACAACATTATTTGCGTTTCAATACTAAAAATATTATCTGGCGTTCGGAGTTGCAAAAGGCACTTCAGGCAAAGAACGCGGAGTTGACTATCCTAATAACAGATTGTTGTGCTGCCATAGGTTTAGTACCAACGCTAAAAGCCACTAAGGAGGAACGCCCTTGCATTG
>JAITBS010000236.1 GCA_031283515.1 Planctomycetaceae bacterium | reverse complement strand
CGTATATGTGAAATACAATTTCTAAACAACTTTATTACCCCTTACTACGAAAATGATAATTTTACTATTTTTTCTGATTTTTGGAAAAACAGACAGAAATTTATTGTAATATAAGTCGGCGATAGCCGACTTGCCCCTGTTGACGGACGAAAATGAAAAAACAACCGTGTACAACACCATAACAAAAACAATCGTTGCGACCGTGGGTTTATTGTTTAAAACCCTTCGGCGAAAGGTCGCCTACCTGTTAATTTCCAACAGTAAACCAATTCAAAAATTTTCCACTGATATATTACTACATTTTTAGAAATTCCCTTATGTGATTGCCGGACAATTCCGTGTTACGTCAGGAGTTTCTAAAAGTGCTTTCAAACCCAGATTACTGTTGCAATTTTGACCATTTTACCAATTTGCCGGTGAACACGATATTCATCACACTTGACAATTCGATTTTCGTTTTTTGACAGAATAAACAGAATTTACGGGATTGTTAAATAAAAAACATAAAAAGTCTGCAATTATAAAAACGAATTTTAAAGGGCAATGAGTAGATCAACTATTTTGGCATATAATTTTTTTGATAGTTTCATCGGCGGGATTTGTGGTTGAGAGAGTTTTGTTCCATTCGAGTCCAAGCATAACCACGTTGATTCCCGATCCAATCCCTAAAAGTGCAATACAACTTCCGTTCGGTACAAAACCTGTCTCTATACCAATTCCTGTTGCAGTCGGTAACGCCGCACTACCAGTATTACCAAGATATTCCAATGTTGAAAAATTTTGTTTCATCGGTAATTCCAGTGAGTCAAACAAGAGTTTTTGGTGAACACGCCCAACCTGATGACAAAATGTTCGATCAATATCGTGCCGTGTCCAACCAACTTCAGTTAAAAACGGTTCAAATGTTCGCGACGCCGAAGCAATTCCTTCTTTCATTAGCGTTTCAGAATCAGTTTGCATTAACGGATTCATCGCGTCACCGCCGGATTGATCCGTGTTGCTTCGGCAAAGATTACAGAAATTGGTTTGAGCACAAATCATACCGCCAAGTAATCGGTTGCCGGTTCGAGAAATGTTACGGTTTGTCAAAAGAACCGCCGCACTGCCGGAACCAATGGTTAACGAAGCAAACGCCGGTTTAACACTTTTTCGCGTAATAGACAAATCAGTGTTTAGATATTGGATTGTCGTTTCAAGAAGTGATCGGGAACTTTCGGTACCAACAACAATTCCTGCTTCAATTTGCTCCAACTCAATCATATTGGCAACCTGAATCATGCCGCTGATAATTCCAAGACAAGCATTCGAAATATCATAAACGTAACCGTTTGACGGTAATCCCAATGAATGGTGAACAGAACATGCAGTTGCCGGTTCCAGGTAATCACGGCAAACCGAACCGTGAATCAATGCCCCAACCTTTCGCGGATCAATTTGAGTTTGTTCAAGAAGACGTCGAACAGTCGTAATACTTTGAGTACCAGGTGTACGATTTTGCAGCCAAAGGCGGCGTTCCCGAATACCAGTCAGAATTTCAAGCCTTCCTTCCTGAAGTTTTAGACGTTGATAAAGCGGTCGAAGACGTAATTCCAACTCAGCAGTACAAACAACCTCTTCAGGTAATGTATAAGAAAATGCATCCACACAAACTTTTGTGTATTTCATTATGAAAATATTGAGAATGTTAAGAAGTTGCGAAGAACGAATTTCTGTTTACGAATAGGATTCGGAATTGTTACGGTTTTCCCAAGGATTGATCCAGTCGCCCCAACTGTCAAGATATTGATGGTATGCCGGACTATGTTCCGCCCGAATACTAAGCCAATCTTTTGTTTTTTTGACCAAAACCTGTTCGTCATGCAATGATAACTTTCCCGTCAAAACCATGACCCGCAAAAAAACAAAATACGTATCAAGTACATCGCAACGACAATAATCATTGATTTTTATCAACTCTCCAGCATCATAAAGGTCTTGTACCATATATCCTTGTGTTTCCATTTTCCCCGGTTTTCCCAAAATACTTGCCGCAAGATTCAAACCGCCGTTGAATCGTGTTGCGCCGTAATTAGTCAAAATATCGCAAAGGTCAATATGTGTTTTGAGGTTGTAACGATTTCTGGGTTGTTCGAATGTTTTGGCGTCGAGGGAAAACCAACCCGGAATAGAAATTCCGTACCGAAACGCCGCATGTTCCAACATGGGAATATCAAATCCGCGCCCGTTGAAACTCACAAAAGTAGGCTGTTTGTATGCCGACCAGCCGCGCCAGAATTTGTTGCAAATTTCATGCGGACGGTATTCCGGTTCGTCGAGAACCACAATATCAAGAAGAGAAAAATCTTCCGCCACCTTGCCGATAACAACAGAAATCGGTATTTGAAACGTATAAGGAATAAAATCAGAATCATTTTTTTCCAGAAGTTCATCTCGGTATTTTCGAACCGCTTCCTGAGAAGGAATATTGCCGTTGAAATGAACTTTGGAAATAAGTTGAGCATCAGCAACACTTTCAATATCGAAAACAAAATAAGCAAGACGGTCTGACATAATATTTGAAACAAGCTAAAGTAAGTTAAAAAAACAACACATTATTCAGGAGATTTTTTGTAAAACTTTTATTTTTTTTCGTAGTCCGTTTGGTTTTATAAATAAAAATTCCATTGAAAGATGATAAAACTGTTTGAATTTCACATCGTTCTATTGTCTCCCAATTTTCCGGTTATGGCAAGACCCCAAGAAAAAAACTTGGCAACGAACAATTTCTGTGAATAATGATCGGTATTATTGGCAACAGTTATAGCGGGATTTTCAACCATTTTTGGATGACGTCTATGAGATATTTCGCGTCAATTGGTTTTGCACAAAAATCATCCATACCATATTTGAAACAACGTTCCCGATCTTCCTGTGAAGAATTTGCCGTCAATGCAATAATTGGAATACGGCCGGTATGACTTGGTTTTCTTGTGTCCAGTCCGGTTTCCATTTTTCGAATAATTTGTGTTGCTTCATACCCATCCATTTCCGGCATTTGGCAATCCATCAAAATCAGTGAAAAATTTTGTGAAAATACCGCTTCACAGGCTTTAATACCGTTTTCCGCCAATTTGAAATTAAAATTGGCTTTGGTTAAAATTTCTCCAATAACAATCTGATTGATTCGATTATCCTCCGCAACAAGAATGGTTGATTTTATTTGTGATGTTTGGGTTATCAACGGTGTTTGCGGAGTCTGAGTTACGTTGTTGCCGGTAATTTCTGAAACATTTTTTGTTGTATTATAGTTATCGAGAGTTACGTTAAGATAATGTTCTTCATCCCATGTGGCTTTCCATTGTTTTCGTAATTTTTCGATATTGTTCGATAAGACATTACGATGAGTTACAATTTCAAAAATGGCATCGAAAAGTGAAGAGCAAAAGAACGGTTTACCAATAACCTGATCAACATAGTCTATCAATAAATCTGTTTCCGAATAGTCTTTGGCAAGCGGAATCAACAGAATAATTGCTGTTGATTGCAAATGGACATCTTGTTTGATTTCTTTGATGAGTTCCACTCCCAACACATCTGCAAGATAGTTATCAATAATTGCAATTCGATAAGGTTGTTTGTGATGAACAGCATTACGAAGTTCAGACACCACCTCGTTTTTCGTTTGGCAAACCTGAATATTTATGCTCCATGATTGGAGCAACTCGGCAATAAAATTTTGCAACAAATTATTTTCAATGGCGACAAGTATTTTTTGTTTTGCTAATTCCGGTTGTTTATTTCGGAACATACCGGACATTTGAAAAACACGTTCATCATAGGCAAATGGGATTGTGAATTGGAAACGTGAACCGATATTTTCTTGGCTTTCGACATGAATTTCGCCTCCCATAAGACGAATCATTTCCTGTGAAATAGCCAATCCCATACCTGTTCCGTCATATTTTTTGGCGAAAGAAGAATCGAGTTGTGAAAAGGAGTTGAATAATTGGTGGAGTTGATTCTGCGGAATACCAATTCCCGTATCAGTAATTTCAAAACGAATCATACAAGAAGGAATGCCGGCATTGTCTTGTTGAGAATCCAGTGCCACAGAAAGTTTCACACCGCCATGATCGGTAAATTTAATACCGTTATTCAGGAGTTTGAAAAGCACTTGCCGTAAACGGCCGACATCACCAAAAACACGTTGCGGAATATCTGTTAAATAAACACCGCAGAGTTCCAGATTACGATTCAACGCTTTTGCCGCTAACGCCGCCAGAACAGATTCAAGCAGTTCCGGCATATCAAATTCTGCAAAATCCAGTTGGATATTACCTTCTTCGATTTTGGAAAAATCAAGAATGTCGTCAACAATCGAAAGCAAATGCCGACCGGAACTTCGTACCAATTCAACATATTCACGTTGTTTCCGTTTCAACTCCGTTTTCAATAACAGATCGGAAATACCAATCACTCCATTCAATGGTGTACGGATTTCATGACTGATATTTGCCAGAAATTTTGTTTTTGCAATGGAGGATTGTTCCGCTTCGATTCGCCGAATTTGTTCCGTTAAATCATTAAAACAAATCGCAATCAGTTTTTCGCCGTCCTGACGTTCCAATAAATCAGCGGTGAGTTGTGTGGGAAACCGAGTCTGATCACAGCGTTCCATTTCCGTTTCAAAACGTAACGTTTTATCTTCTTCGACTTTTTGGAGAAAGGCATCCCATTTTTTTCCGTCCAACAACGGAGCGAATTTTTTGAAATTTTCTCCAACCGGTGATTCCGGTAATTGATAACCGAAGGTTGTTGTTCCGATAATATTGACATATTGAATAATTCCGTCCAGATTCAACCAGAACACCGGTTCCGAAATGTGGTCAATAACCAACTGCATTGTCCGCAACGTTTCTTCGGAACGAACCCGAAATGTTTCATCGTACAGAAGAATGCCGATCTGATCTTCTTTGGAAGGAAAAACAACTATTTCCTGATAAGGAGTTTCTGCAAAATTTGAAACATAAATATGATAGGTGCCGGAAATTCCATTGGCTGCCATGTCCAAACCATACCACCATTTTTCATTCGCCGGAGCGAAAAAAATTCGAGTGTCATGGAAAATTTGCAGAAATGAATTTCCGTACAAATTTTCGGGAGTTGTTTGAAGCGTGTTGGCGAATGCCGGATTTGTATGGGAAATTGTATAGTCAACCGGTTGATTATTCTCATCGCGAACCACGTCAAGAAGCAGCAAACCGTTACTCATGGAAGCAAAAAGGAGTCGGTATTGTTCTTCACCTTCTTTGACTTTGTTCGCCACCCAGTATGTAATCGTAACATCATGAAATTTCCAAATTTGGGCGTACTGCTCGCTGCTGATTTGAACAACAACCGCATCCCATTCATAAATACGTCCGTCATGAAAATACAATGTTCCTACTTGAGTTTTTTGGGTTTCCTCAAGTTGCCGCCGTGCTTCTCTAATTTCGTCCACATTGGGTGTGAGAGCAGCAATCTGATTTTCAAACAAGTCTATTGATTGGTTAAACAGACTTTCGGATGTTATTTCGAATAACTCAAGAAAACGGGAATTGGTATGATATTTTCCGTTGTTCCCGTAATAAACCAGAATACCATCATCAAGAAATTCGAGAACGACAAGGAGAAGGCGTTCTATTTGTTCATTATCGTCCATCATTGCCTTAAGATCGGCAATAACTGCATCCGTTTCATCCACCGCAAAACCGGCAACTCCAATAATTTTTGTTCCATCCGTAATAGGTTGCATTCGAAGATTGAAAAAACGGGAACGAAAACAACCTGTAATTTTAGAAATTTCGCCTTGTAATGTTTTTTGAAAATATTTGATCATATTCGAATGCGGTTCAAAATAATTGTTAATTGTTTTGCCGCAAACGTTTTCCGCTTTCAAATCAATCCGATTAAGTCCTGCTCCGCCGCATTGAGTGATTCGTCCTTGCAGATCCAGTTGAAAAAAAATACATTTCGACGAAGGAATAAACTGCTCAAGCAGTTCCAATGTAGCGTCTGATGAAAAGGTTGGTAAATCACTTGAAGCAGGCATCGTAACAAAAAGTATTTAGAATCTAATCTAAGTAACATTAACAACTGAATTGATAACTAATATTCCGAATATCACAATAATGTTGAAAAAATCTGCCGTAAATACCCAAATTAAAAATCCAATAATAATTAAAAAAACGAAAACTAAATTTTCAAGAATGAAAAGTAACATGTTTTTGTGATTGGTTCGACAACTAATCTTGCGAGAAAAAAAGATAAGTATTGATACGTTGCCGAAAAGCCGGTGTATTCAAAACGATCAATGTTCTGTGCCGGATACCAATATAAGAATCGATATTAACTGCTTCAATCCGATCTCGAAATTTTTGACGTACAGAAGTGGACGGTCCATAACGTCCTAAGGCGTTGATTTGAATTTCCGAATCATAAAGAAAAGGGTAAAACATCAAACGGAAATCCATTGGATTGTACAAAATAAGTATTTTTTCAACCAATTCTGGAATTTGGGCATACTTAGCGTGTTCTGAAAAATCATGTTGATCTGTTGCCGGTGATGCCATAACCATTCGGATTCGCAGTTTTTCCGGATCAATCTTTTTTTCCGGATCGATTTCTTTTCCCAGATTGGCAACTGCTTCACCGACTATCCGGTTCCCAAAACTAAAACCAAGAAGACAAACACAACTTTGTGGTTTTAGAGATTGTAAAAAAAGTGTCAGATAGTGTCCATTGGCAACAGTAACCGGAATTTTGGCACGAATATCTGATCGAAGCAGATGGACAATTCGTTGCGAAGGCCAATTCCAAAATACCATCCGATAAGATTTATTGGCGGGTAAAATCCGTGTAATTCCTAAACCGACTTCAATCGTATTAGTGGTTGTCGAGGTGTAACCGGGAACAAAAATAATAAGAGGAATATCAGGGTGTTGAGAATCAAAAAATGTAACATCATTTGAGGATTCCCAATGATTATTTTGCAGTCGGCGATATTTAATTTGTTCAAAATCGGCATTGCTTGCGTGTGTCCAGGAAACGGACTGAGTATCAATCAACCAAACATCTTGTTCCGCATAAACGATGGCTGTTGTTCCGAAACACAAAAACAACAAAACCACAAAATACCGAAATGTCCAATGAAAAAAATAGGATAACAAATTCATAGTTTTCTCTCTTTGTTCCAATACTAAGGTCTGAATCTTAAACTAGTTACGATGAATATGTCTTACAAAGGCGTTCTTAACAAACTCTTAAATAGGTACACGTTCAAGATTCTAACTTAATGATAAGACAAAGTCAATCTATTGATTTGTTATTAAATCGTTAATCCTTTCATCATTTACCATAATAATCGTTAAAAAGCATCTAACCATTTATTCAGTAAAATTAAAGAGAAGTTCCCAAAACTCTATTTTTTATAAATTTGCTCCTTAAACAATAAGGATTTACGAATATTTTATAATTTTTCGTAATATTTCAGTGGAATTTCTGTTAAAGCCGGTCAACAAAGGATAGGCAATTGTAGGTGAAAGTTTTTTGCCGAAAAGTTTTCACCTATGGTCACGTCGGCAGTAGCCGATATGTCCCTGTTTATGGTTGGAAATCAGAAATTAACTTCGCCGGTGTCCAGTTCATTTTTAAAATATTTGTTGTAAATTGTTGCTTTTTTTGATTAGTTATGTAAAATTTTGAACTGTACCGACTTCAATTTTGTTTGCTAAAATTTCACAATAAATAAAATGTAAATGATTTTTTAACAACATGTGAAATTTATACAAGTTTCTGCTCCTTAATTGATCACGTAAAAATATTACAATATCTTATATTATTTTAATAACCACTTTTTGTTGCAATATTTATTGATGTTTTCTGTTGATAACAAAACCGGTTCAAATCTGAACAAAAATAATTTTCGGGTTTCACTTCTTGGGGTTGAAGGAGCCGGCAAGAGTTGTTTTCTTGCCGGTCTTGCTTTTCTTGGGTTTGATCCGCTTCAGCCGTCCCTTAAAATTTATCCGCAAGACAGCGAGACAGCACGTTACTTAAATTCGCTTGACCGTGCGTTTCAAAATGAGTCGTTTCCACCGCCGACGAATATTACGTCCATTTTGAATTTCAATTTACACCTTCCGCAAAACCGAACCGTTATGAATATTCAGACGGTTGATTACCCCGGCGAGGATTTTCGTCACGCTATCAATGAGATGACACCCGAACGAGCTGCTCAATTCAGTAGTCATCTTTTGGATTCGGATATTGTTATTTTACTCATTGATATTACGGACATTTTAAGCGGTAACAACGAAAAACAAACGATAATACGCGAAAAACTTCGTGCTTATCTGAATGCCGTTTACGAAGTAACCCGACATCATGAAAAGACCGCAAAATCACGTAACAAGAAAGTTGATATTTGTATCGGTATGACGAAATGTGATCTTGCCCCGTTTTATCAACAGATTATTCCTTCTCCTAACGGCAGCGGTCATGTCATCAGAAAATTTATCAACACCCATTGGAAAAATTTTGAAAACACACTTCGTGACGGAACGAATATTAAAAACATTTATTATTTCGGACTTTCCGCCGTCGGAACAATTGATCACGAAACCGGTAAACCTATGAAAGGTCAAATCAAACCCTTCGGATATGAACCTATGTTTCGTTGGATTGCAGAACGTCCGGCAAGAATTTTATTTCAAAAAATCAAACGTTGTTGTTACTGGTTTTTATCTATTGTTATTATTGTTCTTGTAATAATTACAGCTGTATTTTATGGAAAACCATCTATTAGTCTGGTACAGGAAAAACTACAGTTACAGATATTGGAAAATGAAAATAATACAGTTACGGAAAAATTGGAACGAACATCATCTCCGGCAACCGGCATGGTCATTGATCAACGTAACACTTTAATTGATACGGAATTGAATCGTTTTCAAAATGAAATCAATCAAACCAACAATGAACAAACATTAAATGAAATTCGCGAAGAGTTATTAAAAATGTTCAATAATACCGGTCTTGAAGAACGAAAAACAGAATTTGAGAAACTTAAAAGTGAAATTGATAACAAGTTGGTTGAAATTGAGTGGAAACGGGTACAAGATTGTTTTGATTCACGCAGCGAAATATTTTCTGAAACAGCGGAACGATTTCTTGCCCATTATCCGGCTGTAACGCAGGCGGAAGAAGTTCGTGAAATGCAAAAACAATATGAAGCCGAAAAAATAAAAAAAGAACGTAACCGAATCAGTCAAATTACTGTTACAAAGATTGAGTTGTTGAGAGAAAAAAGCCGGCGGATTTTCAATTTTCTCGAAAAGTACGAAAATCGTCTTAATCAAGACGAGGTGTTGACGATGAAACGTGCTGCCGATCTGGCAAAGCAATTTACGGAACGCCGTAATTATTCTGCAACAATAAATCAGTACGGAGGATTTGCTTATGAAGAAGATCAAAATGTTTCAATTTATATTAACAAAGATAAAGTGGCTTCACATTATTCAAACGGAAAAGTTAAAACGGTTTATCCCGGAACACCGTTTTCCGTAATGTGGCAATGTGGTGATACGATTCGTATGGAACTTCAGGGTTATGGAATTCGCGATTATGAAACAGCCGCCGCTTACACAAACAGCAATCCAATTTCGTTACGTTGCCTAAACCAAAAAGTACGTTTATTGCCTAAAAAAGGAGCGTGGGATTGGAATTTACCGCAACGTATGAGTTCGGATGGTTATTTTATCAAGTGTACGATTCAAGAGATTACAGAAGAGGACTGGAAAGCGTTTGAAAGTTATATCACACCGGGTAATAGTTGGTAAAATTCAGTGAAACGATAAAAATTGTCGAAACAATAAAATATTCAGAAAAACCGAAAAAAGGAAAATAATATGAAAATATTAGAATTGCCGTATATTCGTTTCGGTAGGAACAAAGATGGTGTAACGGATTTTTATACGATTCAGGAACAATCACCTTCATTACCACCAAATATTGTTGCGTTTTTTCGTGACCGTATTACGAAAAGTGTTCAGTGGGAAAGTTCGGAGGAGACGGCAAAATATTCGGATTGTTTTCTGATTTGGTGTACAAACGATTCCAATTTTTTGTTCGCAAAACTTGCCGACGGCGGCAGTGATTCCTTGAAGCGTAACCATTCAATGCAAATGGATGCCGTTTATCTGACTGATGAACAATTACCGGACAATACGTACAAAAAAGCGGAATTTTTTGCATCGCTCTGTTTTCCTTCCGTCTGGGAAAATTGGGACAAAAACAGGATATTGCAACCGGTTGATGAAAATGAACAAAACGTTACGGAACTTTCGGAAAAAATATTTGTGTCGTTTTTAGAAAAGGCATCGTCAGTAAATTCGTTGTTTCTTGCTTCTCACCCCTATTTTACACCATGCGGAGTTGATCAAATTGTTCACAGTTTTTACAATGATAAAAATTTACCGAAGCAAAAATCAAATCCTATTGAAACGAAAACAGATAATTATTCTGTTTCACTCTCTGAAGAATCATTACCTTCTGTATTTTTTCCGGTAAAATATGTACTATTGACAATTATTGTTCTTTTAATATTGGGTCTAGCCGGAATAAGTTGGACGGCATGGTGTTGGTTCGATCATGCGCGAAAATTACAAAAAGAATATAATTTGTTACAAGAAAATTATGAGAACACAAAATCCTCACTAATAGCAGAATCAGAGAGATTAAAAAAAGAAACAAAGGAACTTCATAACGAACTTATTAATGAAAAAAAGATTACAGAAAAACGGTTACAAATAAAAAATTCGGAGATTGAAAAAAAGGATTCGGAAATTAAAAAACTGGAAAACGATAAAAACAACTTAAATCTTCAACTTCAAACTGCTCGGCAAAACGCCGACGAATCACTCAAAATTGAAAATGAATCATTAAAAACGAAAAATGATCAGTTGAATAACAAAATAAATCTGATACGTGAACATATTGAAACAATTCATGGTGAACTCTTACCGGAAAAATAAATTGTTCCTCGTCTTCTCAAGAGGCTTGTTACGTGATATACTATGTCTTGGTTTTAGAGTAACGCTGCCGATTTATTGTTAAAGAGGCAGCAAAACAATTAAAAAATTAGGAGATCGGCTATGAAAAAATTTGTCCGCTTGTTCATCTGTTTGTTAATTGGGATTTCTTTTTTAACATTTTTAACCTTTTCCAATCTGGAAAACATTTCTGTAGCAGAATCGGAACAAAAAACGAATGTTGTTGTTCCCAATCAGCCGGAGTTAAAGTCGGAATTGGAACCAACCTTTGTTTCTGAACCCCAAACGGCATTGTCAAAATCAGCAACGAAAATTGCACGCGATGCCAATCCTGTTGAAATAACAGAACCGCTTCCGGTAATTACGTTGCGTTTTTCTGATATTGACAGTCTTTTGAAGATTGCACGAAAAATTGCCGGAATAGCCGGTGTGAGTGAAACGCAATTCGATAAAGCGATTAATTTTGTTGCGGATAATGGTGATGATGGTACCGGTGAACCAAAATCAGTTGGTGTGATAGGAAGTAGTCTCGCAGGACTTATGACTGATGAAGTCAGCAAGACAAAACCAATTGGTCTTGTGGTTCGTACCAACGGCAAGGAATTTATTGACACATTATTTATCCTGCCGATAAAAGATTTGGCGAAATTCGCAATTCCGAATTTTCCTTTTTTGCAAATTGAAAAGATTGCGGATGGTAAGTTC
>JAITBS010000282.1 GCA_031283515.1 Planctomycetaceae bacterium | reverse complement strand
TTTAGGTATTTCATGTAACCGAATAACAAAAACTTTTTTCTCAATAAGTTTCTTCGTAACATAATTTGTACCGGCATCGCGGTTGTCAAAGGTTTCCGCAATAAATTTTTTACGCGAATGTCCAACCAACACCGGAGCCTCCAGATCGTGAAACCGTTCAATGTTTTCAACAAGTTTCCAGTTGTGTTCGGTCGTCTTGCCAAACCCTAACCCCGGATCAACAGCAATTCGTTCTGGTTCTATTCCGGCATTGATAAGTTTTTCCCTGCGGCGTTTGAGAATTTCGAACACTTCTTCGACAACATTATTGTATTGCGGATTGAGTTGCATTGTCTTCGGCATCCCTTGAGAGTGCATAACACAATAACCAGCTCCCGTTTTCTGAAGTACATGGAGCATTGCCGGAGCTGTTTCCGGCGAAACATCATTGATGATTTCCGCTCCGGCTTGAATTGTTTCAGCGGCGACTTGCGGTTTGGTTGTATCAATAGAAATGGGTATTCGTTTGTTTTGGGGCATTGCCTCAACAATTGCCGTAACTACCGGAATAACACGCCGAAGTTCCTCCTCAACACCAACTCCCTCAGAACCAGGACGAGTACTTTCACCGCCAATATCGAGAATACCCGCTCCATCCGCAATTAATTGCAACACTCGATCAACCGCAGCCGATCTCTCAAAATAACTCCCGCCATCAGAAAAACTGTCCGGAGTTACATTGACAATACCCATAAAAAACGGTTGTCCGTTAAAATACAATGTTTGTGTTCGTAGTTTCCATGTTTGGCTTGGATTTATCATTTTGTATTCAGCATTGCCGATAAGACATTGCGTTTTAGTGTTGATTTTAATGTTGCGTTATTGCTCACATAATAATTGTTCCATTTCTTCGGCAAGGAATTTGTTATTCAGGTAATCACTTCGGCAAATAAAAAAATCGCGTTTGGCGAATTGAAACTCTTTATGGAAACTATTAACTATACATCACACGCTACATTACACGCTAAAAAAGGACAACCTATTTTGTCACGTGATCACCAAAATTATTGGGAAAGATAGAATTGACAAAAAGAGATATTTGTAACCGTGTGTTGTCTATCAACTATCACCACGGCGTTTCCATCATTCCGACGATTTGGTCGGCAATATTATCAATTTGTTGTTGTTCCATTGTCAGTTCGGATTGTCCGTACTCCGCAACTAAATATCCGGTTGAAGACGCACGACCAGAACCATCGTGCCAAGGAATCGTGTCGAATTGCCGTAAATCCTGGTCGCGGCGATCACGCCATTTGATTTGAATATTTAACGTTCCCTGAATCTCACGCGGATCACTGTAATTGTTGACAATCGTAACACCCTTGTTCTGACGTATAATTTGTCCTTCCAAAATACTGTCGGCAGTGGGACGACTCACCACTTTATAAGAAGATCGACTCTCAATTCGTTTGCAAACCGCTTCGGTTAGTCGTTCCGCAATATCCCGATTCCACGCCTCCGATTGGAACACCGGAACATAAACCGTTTGAATATCCTGACCAAACAACGACTTCGCACCAACTCGATAACCAACGCCAATACAACCCGTTAATAACAAACACGGAAATAGAATACATAAAACCAAAAAATATACAAAAAATAAACGAGGCATTTTTTTATTTCTTTCTATACGTTTAGTCCGCTGATTAGGTTAATTTTCTGTCCGCAGATTAACGCAGATTAACGCTGATTAACGCTGATTTCTATCAGCGTAATCTGCGGACTAATTTGTAACAATCTGCGTTTATCTGCGTAATCTGCGGACTGGACTTACCGCATAAATCCGACATTAAACGAGAAGACTTGCCGTTCATCGCGGCTGTCCTTGCTGATCGGGAACGCAAAATCCAACGCAATTGGTGCGGGTCCCATCATTGGAATCGTCAGACGAAGCCCAAAACCAACCGCCACTCGATAATCACTTTCCCATTTTGTAATTGATTTTTCAACTGTTCCTGTATCAACAAAGATCGAACCGCGAATCATATCGTCCGCAGTAATCGGAAAAACAAGTTCCGCCGAATTATAAAATTCCATGCAACCGCCAAGAATTGCGTCATTATTGGCGTCGCGTGGTGTAACACCGCGATATTCGAACCCCCGCATACTGGTAAAACCGCCGCCAAAATAACGCTCATAAATTGGCGTGTTCTTTTCGCTGACTCCAAGACTGCTCCGAATCCCCACCACCCAACGTCCGCTACGGTCAGGTCGTTCATGTAACATGAAATATTTTCGGAAATCAATATTGCCGCGAACAAATTGGTAATCGCCCAAAACCTGTTCCACACCAAAAGTTATTAAATGTCCTTCGGTCGGCATATATTCGCTGTCGCGCGTATTGTACGATGCTTCCAGACCAATCGTGTACATTGGATGATGCCCGAGAGCGTTAATCAAATCCGACGAAGAAGGATAAATCGGACGATAAATATTAACTTGTTGAGCACCAAGAATAAGACGTGTTGAAAAATCCGGTGTCCAGAGTTTACCGAAGGAAATGGAACCGCCAACACGGTCTTCATACCATTCGTCGTAATATCGTTCATAATAAAAACCGCTGACACCAAAAGAATAATCAAGATCAAACAAATACGGCGTTTCCCAACTGGCACTGTAACGCTGAATTTCCGTACCGGGAACCGCCTCTATCCGAAATCGTTGACCCTTACCACGAAAAGCGTTTTTCCAATCGTTCAAACGAAAACCTTTCGGAAAATTCAAAATATCAAAGTTTTGTTCTTCGAGAATAAACCGCCCCATCAATCCGGCATCAGAACTTACCGCAACACTCATCATGAACTGACCAGTTCGCGTTTCCTGAAGAACCCAACGTCCATCCACAGGGTAAATCTTATTGGAAACACCCGGCGGAACATTCGGATCAATTCGAATATTAGTGTTCTCGCCTAAAGACGCATACGGATTGCCCAAAATCACCGATTGATTGACCGGTTGATTGACTTTGTGTTGCGTAAAAATCATTCCCTGATTGTACAAAACTCCATTGCCGACATTAGCGGAATTAGCAGGCGGTGAAAGATAGGAGGTCGGCTGATATTCCGGCGGAGTGATGTTTGTCGGCTGACCCAAAACACTCATCGCCTGCGGCGCTTCAAGGGAAGGTCGAGACGATTGAGCATAAGACGCCGAATAATACGTCGTCCCATACGGACCAGTTGAACTCACCACCGCATTGGGAGTACCGTTTTGCTGACCAAGCGGCGATGTTGCCGGCGCAATACTGCCGCTAAGATTCATCGGCGACAATGTCGATGGCAATGTCGATGGCAATGTCGGTGAAATACCGGAAACAGAGGAATTGGTCGAATGATTCGTATTGGAATAATTCAAATAGTTTGAATTGTTCACGTAATTTGAATTATTCGCATAATTTGAGTTATTAAAATTATTATTTGGAATTGTCGGCGGAATATAAATATTGGCGGGAGTTGCGGTTCGCGGCGCAGTGAACGTTTGACCGCGGTAAACTTCCTTGCGTACCGAATACACATTCGAGGAATCATGAGAAGAGGAATCCGAAGAACTTGAACGTTTCGGATCAAACTTAATTCGGAAAAATTCGGAAAAATTTTCCATTTCGGTTTCCAATTCCAATGAATTTTCCAACAAGTCGTCATTGTAATAGGGAATTTTTTTATTCCCAAAAAAAGATCGTGCCGGATTTTGACCATATCTTGGACTTTGACCGCGAATCTGAGAGGTTGCCTCTGCTTGTTTGAGTGCTTCACGCTCTTCATTTTCCGCATCTTCAAGAGCTTCTTCAGGGAAATCGAACAAAAATTCCGGAATTGCTCCTTGTGTCGGATTGGCGTTGAACAGTTGCGACGCCATTAAACGTCGGCGGCTGTTGTTGATTTCGCTTGTCCGCAAAATATCGCCGGGCCGCAACGAACTCCGATTAAGAATCGGATGCCATTTCGTGTAAGATTCCGCTCCTTCATTGCCGATAATTTCAACATGAAGAGTTCTTAAATATCCGCGAGGTCCTTCTTTAATATTGATAACAACATCGACAAAATCTTCGTCAATTCGCGGGTCAGGTTCCGCAAAAGTAAAAACGTAACCTTGATCTCCATATTTATCTTTCAACTGCTTCATATCACTTTCGAGCATATCCTGATTGAAATATTTTGTGCCGGGCAATTTCATTGTTTTGAGCAGTTCGTCTTTGCTGAAAACGTGATTCCCGACGAAACGAATATCCCGAACACGGCAACGCGGACCTTCATCAATAACAAATTTAACATTGACCCAACTTCGGTTTTGTCCCCAACCGGTGTAACCGCTGGTTTCAACAAATTTCCGGTCAACTTTTGCGTAAAAGAAACCGAGTTTCCGATAATAAGCGGTTAATGTTTCAACATCTTCATCTAATTTTGCGCGTGTAAATTCGCTGTTAATCCAGAAAAACCAACCCGGTTTTGACTGAATCAATGTTTTGAGTCGAGCGGAAGTGGCGATGCGGTTTCCTTCAAATTCGGTATCGAGAATTCGTTGTTTGGGACCTTCGCTTACTAAAAACACCGCACCGCGATCTCCGATTTGATCGCCGCTAAGCACTTCAATATGAACTCGATAATATCCGCTGTCGCGATAAAATTGTTCCATTCGTTCTTTTGCCTGGTGGACAGCAATTGGGTCGAGGGCGTCGCCGGGTTTGATATTTGCTTCTTCGAGGAGAATTTTTCGGGTATGGGCGTTGTTGCCGGTAATTTTGACATAGTGCAAGATGGGGCGTTCGATAAATTGAAACGTTACAATATAACCGGACGGCGTTTTTTCGACTTTGGGTTTGACGTCGATAAACCAACCTTTTTGCATTAAGGCACGTTTATCCTCTTCGAGCACCGCTTGGCTGTAAGGACGTCCCGGACGAGTTTTAATAATTTTGATAAGGTCTTTCGCTCCGATTTGGACATTGCCGGTAATCCGAACATCCAACACGGAATTCGGATCACTCTGAGAGTTCAACGCGTTCGCAACATCAGAACTCGGATCAAGATATTGAATTTTCGTTGTACTGGCAAAACCGGCTCGAGGCGAATTTTTATCCTCTGAAGAAACAGGCGAGGAAACTTGAGGAGTTTTTTGCCGCTCATATTGTTCCCAACGTTCGCGGTTTCTTTCATGCTCATTTTGGGCGGCAACCGTTTCTGCATTGGCGAACTCTTGCTGGCGTTGCCATTCTTGGTTTTGCGATTTCAAATATTCATCCTCGCCTTCTCCAATAGTGATGTGATCTGCAACATTTGTTAGTGTATTAACAAACGGTCTGTCTGTTTGCGCAAGGAGACCATTACCGACCAAAACGGCAATAAATAAATTTCCGAACCATCCGGTTTTTTTGAAATAATTTTTCGTATTTCTCATATTTTTGCGTGTTTACTGAACGGAGATTTTTCTAGGGAAACAGCGAAGGATACTGATTTTGTGTTCCCATTGCAAGAGCAATTTTAGTCCGCTGATTACGCAGAGATTCGCAGATTGTTAGTCCGCTGATTACGCAGAGATTCGCTGATTGTTAGTCCGCTGATTACGCAGAGATTCGCTGATTGTTAGTCCACTGATTACGCAGAGATTCGCAGATTGTTAGAGATTCTTTGCAACTATTCTGTAGGTAGGCGGCTTTTCGCCGAAAAGTCGTGTCGGTGTACTCACCGACTTGCCTTTGTTTACGGACGGCAATTGAAAACACAAAACCGGTTGTCATTACAGAATTACGGATCAACCGTTGCGACGGTGGTTTTATTGTTTAAAACCCTTCGGCGAAAGTCGGCGAAAGATCGCCTAAATCAGATTCTCAATGGTAATTGGTGTTTTCATTCCGTTTTGGTGTGTCATTTCGGGAAAATGTCGCCTGCTTTTACGAAATGGGCGTGAATGATTACACTCAATACTTGAACACCGTCATTTTAGCGAAATACTCCCCCTTGTCATTAGGGAATGTTCCAATTAGAATATCAACTTCTTTAAATTGACTTTTCTCGATTGCGGTGTTCATCTATCGTAAAATCAGATAATACTGGATAATGTTTGCCTTCAACTTCAGCGGAATGATAACATGTTGACTGTAACCGGATCAAAACGATTATTCAAAAGTAATTGTTTAGTATTTCCAGTGTATTAGATGATTTTCAATTTTCAACAACTATAAAAATTCAAGTAAATTTTAGGTTAAACCAAAATGTATGCAATTATTAAAAATGGCGGACGACAATTCAAAGTTGAACCCAATAAAAAACTGATGATTGATTACCGAGAAGAAGAACCGGGAACAATTATTGAATTTTCCGATGTTCTGGCAATCAACGATGGAAACGAAGTGAAACTCGGTCAGCCGACACTTGCAGGTGCTAAAGTTGTTGCCGAAGTGTTAGCCGATGAAAAAGGACCCAAATTGACAATTGCTAAGTTTCGGCGGCGAAAGAATTCTAAACGGAAAACCGGACATCGGCAAATTTATACACTCGTTAAAATTAACGAAATTGTCGAGTAAAACTCTGCCTCAACCTTGAAAAACAAAACATGTTGAGAGTGAGAACCCGTTCCTATCGTTATCACTCTCAACTCCTATTAACTTTCACCTCCGTTAAAATTAGAATTTATCGCCCTTCACTTCGTATGAATATTGGCGTATTATTCCGAAGTAATTAGATATTCGATATTCTGTAGGCTATGTTTTACGGAATAGAATTATTTTTCCTTTGGTATTATTTTCTTGACAAATCGGTGAAACAATGTCCAATCCAACACTTCCTCTTCCTTCCGAACAAGTACAAGCGGTATTACCGCCGAATCCTAAGGCGTTTATTGTTGACGATTCGGTTCCGACACGCCGGATTTTCCGTATGATTCTGGAAGAGCTCGGTTTTACGGTCAACGAAGCGGTTAACGGTAAAGTGGCTCTCGAAAAATTGGAAACGCTTATTAATGAAACGGTTATTGTTTTTTCGGATATTAGTATGCCGGTCATGGATGGTTTCGAACTTTGTTTCAAACTTATGCAAGAACCATGGTATGACAGAACTCCGTTTGTTCTTGTGTCAACAGAAAGCGACGCCAAAAATGTGATCAAAGGTCTAAAACTCGGTGCCGATGACTTTTTGCCCAAACCATTCGATAAAGAAATTGTTGCTCAAGTCTTATTGCGGATTTTTCAATAATTGTAACCTATCAGTGGATTTTTTTTCTCTTACGTCCTGAAAGGACAACATAAATCAGCCCTACCCAACGGGTAGGGGCAAAGTTACCGCCGACAAGATCGCCCTGAAAGGGCAGGATATTAGTTGATAGTGGAGAGTTGATAGTGGAGAGTTCGCAGGCGGAGTAATACCGTTTCGGCAATAATTTCGCTTGCGAACTCTCCACTATTATAAAATATCATTTCACATTGTTGAAACAATAACAAAATAGATA
>JAITBS010000192.1 GCA_031283515.1 Planctomycetaceae bacterium | reverse complement strand
GGTAGTCATGTCCATCTTGTCATTTAAAAACAATACAAATTTAACTGAATAATTACAAAAATATTATTCGTTCAAAAAAATAAATACGCATGAAACCGCGTTTAATTTTCGATATTGCTTGTTTTACAGGGCAACCGTCTATGAGCGGTTCGCTTCGCTATACAATTGAAGTGTTGAAACGATTAGTCGAGTCGGAAAAATTTGATATTGTTACTATTTGCTCTCTTCCCGAAGAAGAATTTGCATTACAAAATTTGCAGCGTTATTTTCATTATCAATTACCCTTTCAAAGTAAAGATGTTGAACATTTTGTTTTGCCTGAAAAATCAATTAATGCAGAAAAGTCGTTGTTACGAAAAACAGAAGTCATTCTCAAAAAATTATTTCCTGATAGCCGTATTCTTAAATTTGTTGCTGATATTATTCGTGCGGTCAAATGGAAATTATCGCCGCCGCCATTTCTCACAGAACGAAAAATATCACCCTATTATGAAAAACTCATTACAAAATCAGATATTTATTTTAGTACGTTTCATCCTTTGATACCGGAATTGAATTTTAATCAAACGATACAAAAAATAATTGTTATCCATGATTTGATTCCGATAATTTTTACAGATATTTATAAAGGTCATCATTTTTTTCAGAAATATCCTTGGGATTCTATTACGCCGGACACGGTAGTTTTTACTGATTCGGAATCGACTAAACGTGATCTTTTGAAATTCTGCCCGCATGTTTCACAGGAGCAAGTAACAACAATTTTGCTTGCAGCTGATCAACGATTTGTTCCTTGTCTTGACCGAAATAAAATTGAAACAGTATTAAACAAATACTCTGTTCCAATAAACGTTCCCTTTATTTTGTCTGTTGCGACGTTGGATATTCGTAAGAATTTTGATCACGTTATGAATAGTTTTGCAAAATATTCATTATCGCCAAACGGAATTAAAACCGGTTGCCGACTTGTGTTGACGGGAGTAAGCGGTTGGCAAGATCGGAAATTCAAAAAAACCTTTGCTCATTTACCGAAAAATGTAAAAGAAAAAATCATCTTCACCGGTTATGCAGAGGACGACGATTTACCGATACTTTATTCGGCGGCGGCTTGTTTTTGTTACATGTCTATTTATGAAGGTTTCGGCTTGCCTCCTCTTGAAGCGATGCAATGCGGCACGCCGGTTATAACTTCGAACACGTCGTCATTGCCGGAAGTTGTCGGCGACGCAGGAATAATGCTCGACCCGTATGATGTTGAAGGACTCGCCAATGCGTTTGAAAACATTATTGGCAACGAAAATTCACAAAAAGAACTGATTGACAAAGGAATCAAGCAAGCAAAAAAATTTAATTGGGATCGTTGTGTTGATCGTATTATTGAGAAAATAATCAACTAATAAATACAACAAAAAAATAGTTTTTTTAACTGAATTATTACAAAAATAAGAGAAGCAACCGGAGTTGACGCCAATTTGATTAATGTCGATATGGAGTATTATTATAACGATTATTTGTTTAATGAAGACGCGGCGGAGAAGGTTTATAACTCATCAATGATATTAAAAAACAATAAAGTTAATTTCTGAACAATTTAATCATATTCTTTATGTACTCCGGTTGAAAGATAATATTTTTTACATTTTTTTTGATACTTACATTTATGGAACAAATAATTGCTATTATTGTTTTTTTTATTTTCGGTGCGTGTCTAGGAAGTCTGACGAATTATTTTGTTGATTGTTTTTGTTGGACACCGCGTTTTCGTTCACCTTGGCGTGTTTTGCCTTTGGAATTTATTGAGCGGCTTAATTCCGTTTCTATTCCGGCAGAACGGAGAAAAAAAAAGAAACAAACAGGAATTCTCGAACCCTTTGCCAAAATCTGGCTTGATTTTGTTCCCATTATTGGTTGGCTTTCCCTCAGCCGAATCGGAACACGGCTCAAATTACTTTCCGAAACAGAACGTTTATCCGGTTTGGAGTCACATCGATTTTGGTTACGTCCGTTTTTCGTTGAACTTTTTACCGCATTAGGCAGTACTTGGTTGTTTGTGTGGGAAGTTCAGCAGCAAATGCTTTTGCCGGAAGGAATTATCGTACGTGAAACATGGGAAACCGTTTTTTTACGTTTTTGTGTTCATCTTATTTTTTTTACATTTCTTCTGGCAGCGTCGCTTATTGACATTGATGATATGATTATTCCCGATGTATTGACAATTCCCGGTACAATTTTGGGACTTGTTCTGGCGGTGTGCTTTCCTCAAACGTTTCTCCCCGTAACAGAAATACACAATGAAGTTGTTTTGACTTCTCCGCGCGAAACAGGAAAAAATCCAATGGAATATTACGATATTCAACGAACTGTTACTCCTAAATCTGTTCCGCTGAATATTTACAGCCCTAATCCGGTTAATACCGCCCAACATAAACTTACAACTCAAATAGGAAAAATCGAAACAACATTCCTATTAAGTTTACTTTGGTCATTTTGGTGTTTTGCGATGCTCCATCGTGTCTGGTATGCAAAACTTCCGTTTCGCAAATCAACAGCAATTTTTTGCCGTTGGTTGTACCGTTCACCCCGAACAAAATGGTTTGTTGTAACAGCAGTTTTGGGTTCGGTCGGTTTTGCTATTATTGTTTCGGCTTCCTCCGCTGCAGCAATGGGATTACTTACGGCGTTAGTTGGTATGGCAAGCGGAATGATTTTAATTTGGAGTATCCGATTGATTGGCGGTAGTGTATTAGGGCGAGAGGCAATGGGATTCGGTGATGTTACTTTAATGGGAATGATTGGTATGTTTCTCGGTTGGCAATCGTGTATTTTAATTTTTTTCCTCGCTCCGTTTGCAGGACTCATTCTTGGCGTCTTAAACATAATGACCGGACGAACTCGGGAATTTCCTTACGGACCGTTTCTTTGCTTGGCAACACTAGGACTTGTTGTTGCGTGGAAACCTGTCTGGACATCAATGGAATCCATCTTCGAACTCGGCGGATTTATTATCAGTGCGGTCATGTTCTTTTGTTTTGTCCTGTTCGGTATTTTGCTTGGTCTCTGGCGCAAAATTCGTGACCGATTGACAACATAAAAACGTAATTATTCATCAGGCAGGCGATGTTTCGCCGGAACATCGCACCAAAACGGAAAATAACACCGCCAATTATCGGCGTTCATTTGATTCATTGCGACCTATCCTCCTGATCAATTGGTGATTTTTGCCGCAATATCTCAATATTTTTCGGGTAAATTGCAGGAATTTCCGTTAAAAAACCGGAAATTTACTCCGGCTTGGAAGCAATTTACAGCGGTTTGGAGACAATTAAGATATTCTATTTTTTAACCAGCCCTAAACAAATTGATGGAAATTCCGTTGAAATATTACAAAAACAATAATCGTTCACAACAATTGTTGCGGATATTTGGGAATTGGCGGAATAATCAGGAGTTTCTCCAATATCAAAACCGAAAAATATCTCTTGCATTATTATTCATTATTATTTATTCTTCGTTTGCCTGATTTTATATGTTGAATCGTTGTGTATTTCCTATTTCTGTTTGCGCCGCATTTTCAACAATGATGAAATAATACAATGAAAAAAATTTTATTGATTTTAATTTTAACTTTGCTTGTATCGTGTTCCGGTTGCCAGTTATTCAGGCATGTTTTTAGTTCAAAAGACTCGAAGGCACCGCCGTTGATCACGGCGCAACATCCGACATTGGAACAAATTACGTCTGCGATTAACCGGAATAGTATGGCGATTCGGAATATGACCACCGATAACGCCTCTATTTTGGTTCCGGGTGTGCTTTGGCCCGTTCAGTCTCGGCTGACGTTTGAACGCCCTAAACGTCTTCGGATTCAGGGTTCTGCGACAACACTTGGCGGTCAGGAAATAGATTTTGGGAGTAATGACACATTATTTTGGCTTTGGGTACGGCGTATTCCGGGTGAAATGTGGTATTGCCGCCATGATCAATTTCCCATTTGTCCGGTACGGTCATCTGTTCCGATTGAGCCGGATTGGTTTATCGAAGCGTTGGGTATTGTCGAGTTTAGACCGGAAGATCAGCACGAAGGTCCGACAATGACCGACGATGGTCATTGGGCAATCTTTTCCCGACGCCAAACACCGTCAGGACAATTCGTTAAACGCACCGTAATTAACGCTCAAAACGGTTGGGTCATACGGCAGGAAATGTATTCTCCACAAAATGAACTCGTAGCACTAGCAATTTCGAGTGATCACCGATATGATAAAGGAACAGGAGTTTTGTATGCTCGGCATGTCGAAGTGCAATGTCGAGGCACAGAAGGAAAAATGACGATTGATTTGGGAACTCCCTCATTCAATGTGACAACACCGTTTTCTTCTGCAATGTTCACAATGCCGACATTTGACGGTTATCAACCGATTGATCTTTGTGCGCCGGAATTCCTGAAAAATCAAGGTGTTGTCATGCCTAACCCGTTTCCGGTACCGGCAACACAACCCATACCGGAAGCCCATGTACCAACCTTTATCCAATAAATTCTCATGGAAACAACACTATTATTATCAGGAATGCCGGCTCCATTATTTTTGTTTGTTCAATTTTTCAAAGTTGTTGGTTTTGTGTTGCACCTGATTCCGATGGGGCTTTGGTTTGCCGGATTACCGATTGCCGTTTTCTGCGCACTCTGGAATTGTAAACATTCACGCCATTATTCTCAACGAATGTTTGGTCAGTTTCCAATTATCATGGCTCTTGGTATTAACTTCGGTATTGTACCGCTGTTGTTTTTACAAGCAACTTATTACAAATCGTTTTACACCGCAACAATTTTAATGGCATGGCATTGGATTGCGGTTATTCCAATTCTAATTATTGGTTATTACGCATTGTATCTTGCCGCATTCAGCCGCCGTAATAATAACAGCAACAATAAATGTTTGTGTAGCAAAAACAGTCAACAATGTAATTGCCGAACAATTTTTTACGGAATAATTGCTTCAATTTGTCTTATGACGATTGGTGTTCTGATTTCCAATGGTTTGACATTGATGGTTCGCAGTGATCTTTGGGCAGGCATCATGGAACGAACAAATTACTATGGAGCAACAACCGGTGTTGCCAACAATATGCGTGATTCTGCACTTTGGATACGGTTTGCGACAATGTTTGGTCTTGGTCTGATGACCGCCGGCATCTGGGCTGTGACGGATTCGCATCTTCTGTTACGGAATAATTGTTCTGCTCAAAATTCGGTACAAAATTCCGAAGAATCCGCTTCAGACGAAGTCACCTCTTACCGGCGTTGGACAATTTTATTAGCGGTTTCTCTTACCGTATTAGGAGCGATCTTGCTAACAGGAACGGAATGGCAGGTCAAAACCGGTAACGGCGGTGAAAACATAACGATTGCGTATCCGTATTTTGGATGGGTGGTTTTGGGAGGATATCTTGTTTTCGTTTCACTTTTACTTGCCGGATTGGTGAAACGGTATTCCGGTACATTCATAACAGTTGCCGTATTATTTCATATTGTAACGCTTTCAGGATTTGGAGTTATCCGTCAGATTGGTCAAAATGCCGGAGTCAGTCAACATATTGAAGTTGCGAAAATTCCGGCGAATATCCAATGGTCACCGCTTTTGGTGTTTCTTATTGTTTTTGTTGCGGGATTAGGTATTATTGCATGGATGCTCCGACAGGCAATTGTGTCCTGTAATAAACCGAATCCAGAATCTCAAATCAATCATTCGGCAAACGATTCTTAATGTTCAAAGAGTAACAAGTAATAGTGATCGTGCCGCATACGGATTACTGCCCAAACAGCAATCATTCCGTATGAGGCACTATTCACGATCAAGAGGCTGGTAATGTTGCCGGAAGGTTTTCCCTCATAAGTATTAAGTTGGTACTAACAGGAAATTTTCGGAAAACTAGAAATTTCGTTAAATTTTACCTAATTCATGCAACCGCAATTGGTCGATATGTCAAATTGAAGGAAAACAAAATTCCGTTCACAAGTAAATTGATCAATTAAAATATCACAACCCTTTTTCAAAATAATTTGCGGACATCTCTAAAAATTCAATATTTCATCAAAAAAATTATTCGTAAGTCCTTATTTTTCAATAACAAAAGATAAAATTAACAAAACTGAATTTTTAGACCCTTACAGTGTTCAACGTAAAGTGTATTTTATCGGGTCCTACTTTATCGGCAATACGGTAAAAATCAGTCCGTTCGATAGTGGAGAATAAGATGAAAATCGTATCATTTAGCTGTTTATTTTATAAAATTGAAATTTTGTTAATTGTGTTGTTCTTCTGTTTCGCGGTGGACACGAAAGCGGATGCCCAACAAGAAATCATTTGGGAAACCAATTTTGAACGGGCAATTACTCGCGCTAAAACGTTGAATCGTCCGTTATTTCTCCATTTTTATGGTGATAATTGTCCGCCATGTAAGTCGATGGAGGGCAATGTGTTCCGAGACGAGCAGGTCATCGCTCAAATGAATAGGTCTTTTGTGCCGGTGAAAATTAAAGTTTCGGAACAAACGCAGTTAGCGAAGAAGTTTTCTGTTCAGGTAATTCCGACGGATTTGGTGTTGACAGGAGAGAGTCGCCTCATTCATCGACGGCAAGGCGGAATTACTACAGAACGTTTTTTAGAATACCTGCATTTTCTTTTGAGTAATATCAATCAACCTGCTTACCAAGAAATTGCTCAACAAACTTCAACACCAATTCAGACCGTACCGGAACCAGTCAATTCCTCTCCTGTTCCCTCTCCTGCTCCGCCCGTGCAGGTTCAAGCGTTGTCCCATCAAACGGCGCCATTGTATCAACACGCCGAAATAAATAATAAAATCGAACAACTCAAAATCGAAACAACCCAAACAGAATTACAAAAAACAGAACAGCCGTTACGTGATCCGTTTACCAGACAACCGGTTGTTCAGCCGTCGCCGGTTCAAGTCAGCCAGACATCCGCCGAACCAATCAATCCAATTCGTGTTACAGAAAAAAGAACTTTACCGGAAGAAAAATTTATTCTTCCCAAAACGGTTGATACGGTTTTTGTTCCTCAAATACACAAAGAACCTGTAATAGTTCCTACGATTTCCCCAATGGGACTTCAAAGTAATTCGGGAGTTCAAAATAATTCTGACGAGATAACAACAACAATGGTCGAAGTTCCGCTTGGATTGGAGGGATATTGTCCGGTGTTGCTTAGTACGGAAGAACGTTGGATTCCGGGTAATCCTGCCTACTACACTATGTATCGCGGACATGTGTTTCGTTTTTCCAGCGAAGAGGCAATGGTCGAATTTATGAAAACACCGGCTCTTTATGCTCCGGTTGCTATGGGTGAAGATATTGTTCTGATGGTTGACCGAAACAAAAAAGTTTATGGTAACCGTAAATACGGAGCTTGGTTTCAAGGACGTGTTTTCCTGTTTAGTAGTCAGGAATCATTGGACTCCTTCGCCTCCAGACCGGAATATTATGCAGAAATCGCAATAAAATACGAAACTGCTCTCAAAGGAAATTCCGGAAGATTTTTTTAAAATTGATCGATGAGAGTTTACAGATTACACAACAGATCACACCGAAAAAATGTAACTGTCTATTTTATCAACAGAATCCGCAGATTATGCAGATATTATTTTTTTGAGAATTACGAAACAGAAAAAATCACAAAACACACAAAAAGAGAATAGGCTAAAGACTTGGAGAATTTATTCAATTTCAATAAACGTTTTAAAAAATCTGTGAAAATCTGCGGACTTAACATTTATCTACATCATCTGCGGACTATTGGAACGAAATATTCGAGCGGCTAATAAAATAGATAGTTACAAAAAAATCTGTAATATTCTGCGGACAAAAATTAATGTAATCACAAACAAAAAATTGGTAAACTTTGTGAACTATCTTTGAAAAATGAAGTTGGTTATTGATTATTTGGTTTATCTTTTTGTTCGTATTTTATTTTGTGTGGTGCAGTCGCTCAGTTTAAAAATGGGGCACACTTTGGCTCGGTGTTTGGCATGGGTGTTTACTGATCTCATTCCCATTCGGCAATCTTTATTGCACAAAAATATTCAAACCGCATTTCCCCAAAAAACACCGCAAGAAAGACGGCATTTAATTAAGTTGATGTGGGAACATCTGTTCCTGATGGGAGTTGAAATTGCTCTGGCGAACCGGCAAATCCGCGATCTGAACTGGAAAAATCATATTCACTTGATAGGAGCTTTGCCCTTGTTAAGCCTGCTGCATCAGAATCGCCCCATCATTTTAGTAACAGGTCATTTCGGTAACTTCGAAATCGGCGGATTTTCACTCGGTATTCTGACTTATCCTTCAAACTCAGTGGCACGACCATTGGATAACCCGTTTTTAAATCGGTTTATCAAAAATTTTCGTGAATCAACCGGTCAATTCCTTGTTTCAAAAAATGGCGGTGCACCGGAAATTTTGCGGGTTCTCGAAGGTAATGGTCTTATGGCATTTCTGGCGGATCAGTCTGCCGGTCCCAAAGGTTGTATGGTTGATTTTTTCGGCAAACCAGCCTCAACTTTCAAAGCAATTGCTTTACTCTCACTGCAATTCAACGCTCCGATTGTTGTTTGCTATTCGTTGCGAAAAATTAATGGAAGAGGCGAATTTGAACCAATGAAATTTGAAATGCATGTTACAGGTATTCTTGATCCGCTTCATTTACCGCCTGATATACAAAATGTGAAAGAAATCACACAGTGGTTCACACTAAAACTGGAAGAAGGAATCCGTTGTTATCCCGAACAATATTGGTGGTTACATCATCGTTGGAAATAAAAAAAACATAATGATTCAGCGGAATTACCATTAAAAGCAGGTAAGCATAAAGTAGGCGACTTTTCTCCAAAAAATCGCAACAATTTATATTTAATTGCAACAGTTTTTCGGAAGATTTGTGGTTACTATAATTTTTTTAAATCTGCGAAAATCTATGGACTATTTGAACTAAGTATTCGAATTGTTAATAAAATAGACAGTTACCTTTTGAGTATCCCGCGAATACCAACAACCACGGCTTCTTTAACATAAAATTTTTGGAACAAATTCATAATTGGGTTATGCCTTGTTTTGGTATCGCTGAAATTGCCGTCAAAAAAATTCCGCCCATATATTACTGTTTATATTTATCCGAGTGCGACATCAAGGAGCATCATAATTGTAAAACCGATAATGGCTCCGATTGTTCCCGTGTCACTGTTACGATCTTCCTGTGAAGTTGGAATCAGTTCTTCGACAACAACATAAATCATCGCACCGGCAGCGAATGCTAAAGCAAACGGTAAAATTCCTTGAATAACTGATACAATTAAACAGCCGAAAACCGCCGCAACCGGTTCGACAAAACCGGATATCTGACCATACCAGAAACATTTTCTACGCGAAAGTCCTTCACGGCGTAACGGTAACGAAATTGCTGCGCCTTCCGGAATATTTTGGATGCCAATTCCAACGGCTAACGAAAACGCCGCCGCAACACTTGCCGATTCAATACCAGAACCAACCGCCCCAAAAGCAACTCCCACCGCTAAACCTTCCGGTATATTGTGTAACGTAATCGCAAAAAACAATAAAAAACTGCGCCGCCAGTTTGTTGGAATTCCTTCCGGCTGATCGTCATCACCGCTATGGAGATGTGGTAACGTTTTATCAACTATCCAGAGAAAAAAACCTCCGGCAAGAAATCCCAAAACCGGCGGTATCCATGGTGTCCAACCAAGCTCTCTACTCAAATCAATACTCGGCGCAAGAAGTGACCAAAAACTGGCAGCAATCATAACTCCAGAAGCAAAACCAAGCATCCCATTCATCGTTTTGCGGTCAATCTCCTGAAAAACAAACACCGCAGCCGCTCCCAATGCAGTAGCACCCCAAGTAAAAATTGTTGCTAAAATAGTTAATTGTAGCGAATTTAATTCCATAATAAGAGATAACGAAAACAATTTC
This sequence comes from Planctomycetaceae bacterium, assembly GCA_031283515.1. GTDB lineage: Bacteria > Planctomycetota > Planctomycetia > Pirellulales > Thermoguttaceae > WRKP01. The sequence continues at coordinate 1,527 of JAITBS010000192.1, read as the reverse complement.
AATTTTCAGTGAACAACACAGTAATACCTACAACCATTTCAATAAAGACAATAATGATACAAAATAATCATGTAAATCAATTTCTATCGCCGCCCGCTTCGCCGAGTCAGATATTCAATAAGAGCCTTGTCAAATTGAACACTGGTATCCAGTTCAACATAATCAATCCGCGTCTTGGAACAGTCATGCCGAAAACGGTTACGAAATTCTTCGAGAGCGTCAAGATAACCCCGCTTCAACGCTTCAGCACTACCGGGAATTTTTTCATCAGATTCAGGATTAACCAATTCAACACGACCATGAAACGGAAATTGCGTCTCCGCTTCATCAAGAACATGAAACAAAATAACATCGTGACCGGAATGCCGTAAACGATGGAGCACTTTCAATATCTCATCAGCGTCACTCAGTAAATCACTGAATATCATAATCATACTTTGTCGTTTCAACATTGCAGCAAGTTGTATTAACGATGCCGCAATATTCGTCTGACCTGCCGGCTGCAATTTAGAAAGAACTGAAAGAATTGTTCCCAATTGTGCACGGCGCGACTGCGGTTTGAACGACTGTTTAATTGTTTCATCAAATGTGATCAATCCAACCGGGTCTTGCTGGTGAATCATCAGATAAGCCAACGCAGCTGCTAAACAAACCGAATAATCAAACTTAGTCATTTCCTGACGATAAGTATAACCCATCGAACGACTCGAATCAATAACAAGATAACCAGTCAGATTTGTTTCCGCTTCATATTTTTTGACATAATATTTTTCCGTCTTGGCATAAACAAGCCAATCAATATCCGAAGGATCATCGCCTTGTGTATATTTTCGATGTTCACTAAATTCAACAGAAAAACCGTGAAGCGGACTGGCATGAAGACCATGCATAAAACCTTTGACAATAAATTGCGCACGTAAATCAAGACGTTTAATTGTTTGAATTACTTCCGGTTTCAGATATTGTTCCTGACTCTTCATGTGCTTCACTGTGTCCTTAGAAAATTTTATTCGCAACAAATTTTTTCAAAAAAAAAGTAAATGCTTATTGCCGGTTACTACCAACCCTGTCCGAAAAGATGTAAGACAACATATTTTCGTGCCCATTTCCGCCAACTCGTCACCGGAATCAGATATGTCAGTACTTTAGCAATAAAAAAATATAAATCAGTACGTTAAATCTCACAAATATTTATCCAATTTTCCAACGGCTCAGTCCGCGTTCCTGTTCGCTAAATTCCGCACCTATTTTAACCAATTTTCGTCCGTCGGCAGTGTAAGGTATTAAATAATCTTTAGTGCCGATCTGTTCAAGTGCCTCTTCGGCGGTGCCGTAACTCGCCATCTTAAATTCAAAAACGAAAATGGTGTCCGATGTTTTAATCACCGCATCAACACGGCCTCTGGACGTTTTGACTTCCGTTTGGATAAATTGTCCCATCAACGTTACAAGTAAGTAAAAAATAAATTGATAATAACGTTCCTGTTGAGAATCTTTGTTGAGCATATCGTAAGGAATACTCGCATA
>JAITBS010000054.1 GCA_031283515.1 Planctomycetaceae bacterium | reverse complement strand
TCTGCGTAATCTGCGGACTAAAAATTACCAAAAATCTGCGAACATCTGCGGAATCTGCGGAATAAAAATTACAAAAATCTGCGAACATCTGCGAACATCTGCGAACATCTGCGTAATCTGCGGACTAAAAATTACAAAAAATCTGCGAACATCTGCGTAATCTGCGGACTAAAAACAAACAGTTACACAATTCTTTCTCTACTTCTCACTTTAATTATTCGTTGTTCCGTTTGGATTTCAGATAATCACGGCAACGATTCAGAAATGTCTGATAACCTTCACTTTGATAATCAGGATAACTCCATGGTAACGCTTTCCATTTTTTTTGTACAAATAGTAATGTTGTTTCGGCAAAAATTCCATCGGAAAGATAAATCCGATGAGCATGATCTTTGGTCGATGCCAAAATTAGTTTCCCAAGATCAAGATAACCGGGATCAAGATTTAATGGTCGTTTAATGGTTTGATGTTTTAGAGTGGTTTGAAATTCGGATTCCCATTCATTGGTTTGACATTTGATTTTCGGCAGTTCCGCCGGATCAATCAGGTTTTGGAACGCCCATAACCGTTTCGGTAAATTTTGACCCATTGTCGGAGCGTAGTAATCCGTAAACGTTTCAAACGGAAACGCTTCGCTTTCCAAAATAATCGTACCAAAATAATCTTCTGCGCGCTGCCGTGCCCAAGTAAACGCGGAGTCCAACGAACTAAAAACCGCCATAAAAAGAAGAACAGGAAATGGTTGACGTATTTGACCCATTTTTTAATTTTAATTTCAATCTTTTGGTTGTTTCAAATTTTCTAACTCTTCCAGAAATTGTCGTTTCAAAGCGGCTTCAAGACGTTGACCGCGTGCATTGGAATTAACGAGTTTTCCTTCACGGTCAATGAGAAACATTGTAGGATACGCTTTGATACCGTATTGCCGTTCAATACTCGGCAACCGTTTGGCAACCGTTAATGTTTCAGAAACAACCGTCCAAGAAATGTTATATTCTCTGATCATTTTTTTTAAGGCTTCCGGTTTATCACCGCCAACACCGACAATTTCAAAACCTTGATCGTGATATTGTGCGTAAATCTCTTTCAAATGAGGTAGTTCTTCAATACAAGGAGCACACCACGAAGTAAAAAAATCAACCAAAACCACCTTACCATGAAATGTTTTAATATCGAATTGTTTTCCGTCCAATAAAATACCTTGCAATGTAAATTCCTGACCAAGATGTTTTATAACAGAATTAACTTGCTTGAGCATTTCCTGATAAACCGGCAATGATTCCGATTGGAGGATTGCAGTCAATTCCTTGATGGATGTTTCGGTTAATCCTTTCTGTTTCAGTTTTGTTTCCGCAATCTCCGACCATTCGATAAAATTTAACGCAAAACCGTTCGGAAAATCAACCGGTTCGCGCCGAAGTAACGAAAGAAAGATTTTAGAAATTCGTTCAAATTCTTCTTTGGTCGGATTTTTCCTGACAAACAAATCAATCTGCCGCTGCAAATTCAACAATCGAGCTTTTTTGGCTTCACGTGATTTCGGCATGAGCACCTCCAACTCGTCAAGATAAGACTCCAATTGTTGAACAATTTCAGGAGTATCCTCTGCTTTTGCCAAACCAAACAAACCTTGAAATTTGAACAGAAATATTTGAGAACGCAACGGCTCTTCAGGTTTACGGCTCAACGCGGTATCGGTAATTTCAATAATAAATTTTGCCTGCCGAATAAATTTATTCAATAATTCTTCTTGTAATAAATCCGGCGAAATCGGATTTTTCTGCAACGTTTTTTGTGCATATTCCAAAAGTTCTTTCGGCGTTTTATCGGTTGGAATCACATAAATATCTGTTGTTTGCCCTATTTTTTCCGATTGCTGAGCCGATAATTGTTGCGCCGGCACTTGACCGGATATGAGTAATATTGTTAGAAAAACGTTGCAAAATATAACAACAAACCATGTCGGTATTCTAAAGCGAATAGATAAATATTGCATATCAACATTTTCCTTTCTTAATCCATGAAAATGACTAAAAGTGTTTTTACATGAAAAAATATTTGCAACAAATTATTTTTTAATACGATATTTGTCAAAGCGGGATTTTTGAAATTTTTGTAATATATCAGTGGAATTTTTGTTTTTCGCATTAGCCCCGATAGGGGCGTCAGGATTATAACCCGCCCCAACGGGGTGGGTAAAAATTCCTCTCCAACCCAACGCCCTGAAAGGGCAACGGGAAAGGATTAAAATGACGTTCCGTTCTGTTTAAAAATTCCTATCGCCCTTTCAGGGCTTATTAATTGAGGGAGGATTTATAACCCACCCCGTTGGGGTGGGCTATAATCTTAACGCCCTTTCAGGGCTACCTATTGTTGTTATCTACAATAATACCACTGATATCTTACAATTCATTTTAATACAATAATTAAATAACCTGAAAACTTCAAAAAATACTTTCTCTGTGAACACTGTGTCCTCTGTGGTTAATAAAAACAAACCGTTACAATTTTTGTTTTGACTCTTTCGTGTATTTTGTGTTCTAAAAAAATAATTGTGTTTAATATCTTCTTTCGATTAAAACTTGTCTATTCAATGATTGTTTAACGCCCAATTCTAATTCGCGTAAACTTTCCATTGAAAAAGTATAACCGTAAACAATAATTGTGTTGAGATTCAAACGATGTGTTCCGACGTCGTTTAACAATTTTTTGGTTTGTTTATTGCCCCAACCTTGACCGATAATATAAAGCAACGACTGATCAATGTAATACGCTTGATAACCGTCAAAATCAATTTTTTCCGGTTGTTGGTCGAAAGTGTAACCGTCATGAATAAGCCACGTTTGCAAGATAACTTCTTCGCCTTTGGCATTTGTTGTTTTGTCGTCAAAAACTGTAACCATTTGGTCAAAGAAATCTTGTTGCAATTGAGCGGGATCAAATTTTTCGATTTTATCCAATGTTGTTACGTCGGGAGTAACAAGCCGATAATGTTTAAATCCGCCGTCGAAGTTTTCAGACAACGCCAAACCTTTTTCAGATTTTATTTTTTTCGTTGCGCGTTTAATTCGTTCTCTTGCAATTTCGTCAATTGTTTTGTAACCTGCTTTTCGCGCCTCGCTATTTTCGTTTGTTGGTTCGTCAATTTGAACCATGATAAATTTACGATTACCGCCATCGTCAGCATTGAGTTGCATTACGGCATGAGCTGTCGTTCCTGAACCAGCAAAAAAATCAAGAATAAGACTATCTTCTGTATCAATAATTTTTGATAAAAATTTTACTAAATGTATTGTCTTGGGAAAGTCAAAAATCTGTTTACCCTCGAAAAGTTTTTTGACTTCTTCTGTTGCGTTTTCATTATTGAAGCCTTTGTCATTCAGTAAAGATTTTGGTTTTGTTTTTGCCGATATTTCGTTAAGATAATCTTTACGATAAATTCGCCATTCGCCATTCTGTACCTGTTTACCAACAATTAGATGATTTTCTTGACAAAATTTTTTCTTACTCCAAGTCCAACATTTCTTTACTTGAGTGGAATTTATAGGATATACTTCAATTGAATAATCTGTAGTTTTTTCCAAATTACATTTTCCATTGGAGGGATCTACATAAATTGGATACCATAGGTTAGGTCTATTTTCTTTTGTAAAACGATGATCAACATTCATTAACCGTAATTCTTTGTATTTGCCAAT
>JAITBS010000028.1 GCA_031283515.1 Planctomycetaceae bacterium | reverse complement strand
ATAAAGGAGAACAAAATAACCGCCAAAAGTCAATAGAATTGCTGCAATAAAATAATAAAAAGTTGATTTATAAGATTTCGATTCATAGTAAAACTTTTGTAATATATCAGTGGAATATTTTTGAATTTGTTTACAGTTGGCAATTAAAAGGTAGGCAACCTTTGGAGTCCATTGGTAAACAAATTGGCGAAGATTCCACTGAATAATTACAAATAATTAAATGAGCAATTTGGTAACTGTCTATTGGGAGATCGTTTCCGTCGTGTGAAATGATCTTTTTTCCACACCCTTTCAGGACAAAAGAATATAGAATCAATAATCGGTGAAAGGTTATTTAAATAGACAGTTACACCATATCTTATACATCACCTACTCACCTCTCCAAAAATATAAACCATAATCCCCAAAAACATGATTTCTATAAATGTTTATCCGTTGCCGGCGTATGCCCAAAATGAAGATTTGGCAAATTCTGTTGCAGTTGTTATTGATGTGCTTCGCGCAACAACAGTTATTGTATCGGCGTTTGCCGGCGGAGCCAAAAATGTTATTCCAATGTTGGATATTGAACAGGCTCGGCAACAAAAAGAAATTCTGGAAAAAATACACGGAAAAGATTCCGTACTTTTGGGAGGTGAACGAAAAGGTGTTCCAATTGCGGGTTTTGATCTTGGTAATTCGCCGCAACATTTTGTTTCGGAAAAAATCTCCGGAAAAATCTTGATTCTGACAACAACAAATGGAACGGTCGCCATACATGCGGCAAAGAATGCCCGATGTCTTTATGTCGCCGGATTGGTCAATGCCCAAGCGGTTGTTGAACGATTGAAAAACGAAGAAAAAATCGCCATTTTCTGCGCAGGTACAGACGGAAATGTTACAGAAGAAGACTTATTGTTGGCGGGTTGTCTTGTTTCCCGACTTTCACATTGTTCCCAACAAAATCAAAAGCCGTGTCAATGGAATCACCACGCCGAAAGAGCAAAACTACTTTGGGAAAATCAGTTTTTTATTGATAACAAGGAAATCGTTTCGGAAACTAAATTGATTGAATTGCTTCGTCAATGCCGCGGCGGGAAAAATCTTGTTTCATTAAAACTTGATGCCGATATTGCGGTTGCGGCAAAAATAGATTCCATCAATCTTGTTCCGGAAATCCGTCTCTAAAATTTTTTGTCCGCAGATTACGCAGATTGTCGCAAATTTTTTTAGAACACGAAACACACGAAAATACTCAAAATAACACGAAAAGAGTCAACACAAAAATTTCGTGTCTTTTTGTGTTTTTTCGTGTTCTAAAAAAAAATTCTCTCTGAGTTCTCTGTGTCCTCTGTGGTTAATAAAAATAAACAGTTACAATTTTTTTATGCAGCGCGATTGAGTGTGAGGTCTTTTCGTTTTGAAAGGAACGATTCATCTAACAGTATTGTATTTTCTAGGAGTTGTTTAACACATTCGGCATTGAGGCTGTGCCCGCCGCGCCAGGATTCAAAACTCCCTACCCAGTCACAATCCGCCAGCGAAAAATCACCAACCATGTCCAAAATTTTGTGTCTGGCACATTCGTTTGAAAAACGAAACGTATTATCAAGCGGACCGTATTCCGTGAGAACCAATACGTCCTTCGGTGTTACACGCTGACAAAGTCCTTGTTCCAAAAGATAATCCGCCTCACGTTTTGAAAGGAATGTCCGGCACGACATAATTTCATCACAAAACAATTGCGGTAACAAATTAAATTGATAATCCTGTTGTTCAATCGCATATCCTTCACCGGGAATCAATGTATATTGATACGAATTTAATCCGTAACGGTTAGGCATCACATTGATTCGTTGCGATTCGTTGCCGACATGAAAAGCACGTGTTACAATTCTGATTTTTCGTATGGTTGATTGAGTCAGTATTCCCGCTTGTTTCAGAACAAGAATAAACGGTTGACTGGAACCATCAAAACCGGGCATTTCAGGACGATCCGTCCAAATTTCACAATTATCAATCTGAAGTGCTTTCAGTGCCGCTAAAAGATGTTCCACCATATCAACACGGGCTTTACCATTGACCAGTGAAGTCTGTCGCGGTTTTTCTTCCCGATATTCAACCAAAGCCGGAATACGCGGTGTTCCGGCAAGATCAGAACGTACAAAAATAATTCCCGTATCCGGTTCCGCCGGTCGAATGTCCAAACAAACATCCTCACCTGTCCAAAATCCAAATCCACGAATAATCACCCGTTGAGTAATGGTGTTCTGGAAACGAAATTTTTCTTTAAGAGAACCGGAAAACAAGGTCACAGCATCAATAGTTAATGAAATGGAATTTGTTTCCATAAATAATCACCATTTATTTAATATATCAATGGAATATTTGTTTTTCGATTTTCACCCCGAAGGGGTGCGATTTTCATAACCGCAGGTCATCGACCTGCGGATGGACATACTCAACATTTCTACTGTCTGAAAGACAGAATTTTAAAAATCAAAAGTGTGATTCGGATCGTTTAGTTTCGTCTTTCAGACGATGTTGAGGAGAGATGTTGACCGTAGGTCGCGCTTCGCTTGACCTACGGTTATGAAAATCACACCCTTTCAGGGTGAAGACCCCCAAAACAGAAATTCCACTGATAGATTACGAAATGAGTCATTTTCCAGTTGGAAATGCGTCATTTTCAGTTGAAAATGCGGTCGGTGTTAGTGAATA
>JAITBS010000027.1 GCA_031283515.1 Planctomycetaceae bacterium | reverse complement strand
AAAAAATAAAATAAACAGTTATCTTTGTGATTTCCGCTCAGAAACAGAAAATTTTGTAATATATCAGTGGAATTTTTGTTTTTCAATTTTCACCCCGAAGGTGTAAGATTTTCATAACCGTAGGTCCTCGACCTGCGGACGGACGCCATCAACATTCCTCTGTCTGAAAGACAAAATTTTAATAATCGTTGGTCGTATGATTCGGCTTGTTCAGTTTCGCCTTTCAGGCGAAACTGAAGAAAGATGTTTACCGTAAGTCGCGATTCGCTTGACCTACGGTTATGAAAATGGTACCCTTGCGGGGTGAAAAATAAAATTTTCTCCGAATAGTGATAAATAAGATCACTACTGAATAGATACAAATAATTACCAAAAACTAAAAAAAGAAAAATACTATTGACAATTATTTTTTTCTGTATATACTGTGGGGTATTCATTTTTGCTCTGTGAAGTGTGTTTCTCACTGATGTAGGTGCGGCAGTTCACGGAAATACTAGTGAAACCTTACAAAATAAGGAGTCTGACAATGGAAAATTTAGTAAAATGTTTGATTGTGTTTTTGGGGACTTTTTTGACAAAAGTACCACTGTTAAATTGGGCAAATCAGGAAAAGCAGGGGGGGGGGGGCACTCTGTAGTGGAGAGTTGAGAACGGATAGTGGAAAGTGTTCGCGTTCTAAACGCTTTTCTACAAACATCTTAACTCTTCTTCGTTCTTCGCCATTCGGCTTTACGTTGGTCGAACTTCTTGTGGTGATTGCGATTATCGGCGTGTTAATCGCTCTTCTGTTACCAGCTGTTCAAGCCGCTAGAGAAGCTGCAAGACGAATGCAGTGTGTCAATAAGTTGAAACAACTGACTATAGCTGTCCACAATTACCATGACACCTATAATGCATTGCCCAATGACGGTTGGTATCCGAGACCAAAATCCTCCGCAACTGCTTACCTCGGACATAACTGGTCAATGCTTGCACGCATCTTGCCGTTTATTGAACAGAGTACAGTATTCGATTTGATCGACTGGAATTGGGGGTATTACCATAATCCCACTGATTCACCCAAAAGGAATCAAGATGTTGTTTTGATTCGGATTCCAACATTTTTTTGTCCAGGCGGTTCAGTACTATACGACACAACACCGTATGAAGGACAATATACAACTCATTATTACAGTAATGCCGGAGTTGTCGGTGAAAAACCGGGAGAAACTGAGCGGTATGAACGATTAAATTCCGATACAAATTGGGGAGGTAATGCTTGTAATGGAGTTTTTGTCTTCAATACCAATCATGGTTTAGAAGCAATAACAGACGGAACAAGTAATACATTTGCATTCGGCGAACGTTCCTATGATTATTGGGAAGGTTATCGACGTTGGACTCGCGGCTTCCATATCGGAACAAATCCAGGAAGTGATTTTTATGCAACGTTAAAAGGAACCTATATGAGCGGAGCAAAAGGAACCAAAATAGAGTCCTATATCAATAAACCCAAATCAGTAATTGCAATGGGGGCTGGCAAAAACAGCTCTGGAGATTGGGAGTTAAACGGAGTAAGTGTACAAACTGCGTTTTATGCGGGTTCCGATTCTCCATACTGTAGTAATCATCCCGGCGGTGTCAACTTTTCGTTAGTCGATGGTTCTGTCCGGTTTGTTTCTGAAACAATAGCCGCTTCACCGTATTGCCATACATTTACGCGAAGCGGAGGCGAAACAGATTCAGGAAAATTTTAGACCGCCGTCTTACTAGGTTGTTATCGTATTACGAAAACAAATTTTCAACTAATTTCAATATTAACCCTATAAAATTTATGTTAAAAAATAAACATTTAATGCAATTGATCCCATTGATAATAATTGGTTGTATGATTTTTGTGGCAGTTGGTTGCGCTCCAGCTTTACGGCCATTAGAAGGAATCGTAGCCTATGACGGTCAACCTCTTGCCCAAGGAAGTATTACTCTTACTCCTGACGGAACCAAAGGAAATTATGGAAAACCGACAATGGGAGCGATTAAAAATGGAAAATTCTCAATTCCTCAAAAATTTGGAATATTTGAAGGAACTTATAATATTACTGTAACTGAAGCGGTTCCGGTAAGTGATCCCGATGATCCCAATCCGCCAGCCAATTTTCAGCATCTTTTTTCTTCCTACACGATACGCCATACTTTTTCAGCAAGTGAAAGTAATCCCACAATAACGATTGATATTCCCAAAACTAAAGGAAAAGTTGGTTATTGATTGTAGTTGACCTTTTATTGATTTTTAGAAAACAGGTAATTATTCTGTAGTGTATGTCGCATGTGAAGTTTACCGTTCTGGTAGTAATTCGTATGCGGCATTATCAACTAAAAAAATGTAATATATCATTTTATTTGGTCTGTTGCTAAGGTGACTATTTTATCAATCACTTTTAAACTGTAACTTGAAGTGTAAATGAATTGAGATTGAGTGTAGTTTCTGTATCTTTATAGGGATTGAAGGGAAAGATTTCATTTGTTATACTTTGAGGCTTTACTTTAGTAGAAACTTTAACGATGAAAGGTTTTTAACAATGACAAAAATTCTGAAATTATCGGAAAATGCTCCTGTCAAATCGGATTGGAAAATGGCGATTGTTTTAGTTGCGATATTTCTTTTATCGCCTTTTTTATACGCCCAATCAAATCAACCGGTTGAAACGCCGCGCAACAGTACTGTTAAGTTAACAGTCCCGCAGGCAAGTAATTCCTTTACGTTTCTTATCTTCGCAGACCGGACAACCGGCTTACCGGAAGATATTTCGATCCTCAAAGACGCTGTTGTCGATGCGAACCGTTTGTCGCCGGATTTTGTAATGAATATTGGTGACATGGTTCAGGGGTACAATAGTACGGAACAATGGATGGAACAAATGAAGGAATATAAGTCCGTCATGAATGAATTAAAATGTTCTTGGTTCCCCACAGCAGGTAATCACGATATTTATGCCGGACGTTTTGCCAAAGATTTACCGAAAAAACAACACGAAAAAGAGTACGAAGAAAATTTCGGACCGCTTTGGTATGCGTTTGAGTACAAAAATTATTGGTTTATCGTTCTTTACACTGACGAAGGAAATCCGGAAACAGATGAAAAAAATTTCAAGAAACCGGAATGTCAGAGGATGAGTGATGCCCAATTTAGTTGGCTCAAGTCTGTGTTGAATAAAGCGAAAACCGCTGATGGAGTTTTCATTTTTCAACATCACCCGCGTTGGCTGGGAGGAAGTTACGGTAATGATTGGGACAAAGTCCATACAGTTCTTGTTGAAACAGGAAACGTCAAAGCGGTTTTTGCCGGACATATTCACCGTATGACCTACAACGAAAAAGATGGAATTAAATACATCACGTTGGCAACAACCGGTGGAAAATTGGAACGAATTGATTCCAATGCCGGTTTAATCCATGAAATTCACCATGTTTCATTAAGAAAAAATGCGGAACCGGAAATCACGATTTTACCGGTCAAGGTAACTCTTGATGTCACCGCAATGCCGTCAAGACAATCAGAACAAAATAATAATGTTCCAAAAATAACCCCGCTGAAAACCGAAACAGACAAAAAAACAAAAGAAGAAAAACCTCTTCCTGGAACCGTTTTGTAGTAAGTCTATTTTAACTATACTTCATGTCGTCCTAATTTTTATATTTTGCTTTAGGATTCAGGAACGCTGGCGTCACGCCTGCATAAAGAACCATGGTTTTGTACATCAATCTTGCGTCTGAGACACCCGCGTTCCTAATACGAAAATTGAAATATCATCATGGCAACTGCACGAAGAGTTATTCACAAAATTTGTTATAAAATACAAATATTATGAATACCCAAAATAACTGTCTATTTTTATCAACAGCATCCGCAAAGGATGCAGATATTTTAGTCCGCAGATTACGCAGATTTTCGCAATATTTAGAGATTATTTTTTGAGAATACGAAACAGACTAAATAACCCCAAAGACGAAAGATTATTTTCAATAAACTTTTTTAAAATAATCTGTGAAAATCTGTGTAATCTGCGGATCATAAAATAGACCGTTACCAATCAATCCTTCAACATTTCGAGGTGTATGATGAACTTCAAAAACATTTTTGTTGTATTATTTATTTTGTTCATAATTTCTACAACGTCAAAGGCGGAAGAATCTAACAAGATTGTTGTAGAAATAAACGGAAATATTGTTGCGTCATCTAATGGTTCCGTAACAGGAACATGGTTTTACCACAATGGTGAAACGCAATTATTACTTCTTGGGCACGCTCTTCCCGAACCGCATTACCGAATTGTTGCCGTTCTGAATCCGAATGACCGCGTTAAAATCCGTAACACCGAAAATGTGTTACTGGAATTTGAAGCGTCCGCCGAACAAAAAATAATTGATATGAAAACAACGTTGCCGCTCGATCCGCAACGCCGATCTCCAAGTTTTGAACCAACCGAATGTTCCCCGAACTTACATCCGATTCTTGAAACGGTGTTAATCGAACACGATTGGCGAATGCAAGACGGTATTGGAACGCCGTTGGAATCACGGACATTTAAAGAAGTTCTTGAACGAATGATTCCTCAAATCGAATCTTTGTTGAACGATTTAA
>JAITBS010000024.1 GCA_031283515.1 Planctomycetaceae bacterium | reverse complement strand
GCTGACTGACGAGGAAGCGGTCTTGAATTGGACAAAGTCAATGCGATGGAATGGGATCGTCCCCAAGGTCAACCTACAAAAAAAAGAATACGCCCAACATATTCGTTTAACAAAAAAAGAACTACAACAATACGCAAAACGACTCGAACGCACTAAAAATATCGAACCGCGGCACCTGAAAATAAAACCAGAATAATGGAATATTCTTTTAGACCATAAGCCTTAGCAGAATAAAATCACAATTGAATAATTACCAATTATTTTATGCAGAAGTTTTATATTGAGACAGTTGGTTGTCAGATGAATGTTTTGGATAGTGAGTTGGTTCATTCCGGTTTGGTTCAATCCGGTTTCGTTCCGGCAACAGACCACGATAACGCCGATGTCATTCTGTTCAATACGTGCAGCATACGTCAACATGCCGAAGATAAAATTTATAGCGCACTCGGAAGATTAAAGCATTGGAAAACAACAAAACCTTACGGAATTCTTGGAGTAATTGGTTGTATGGCACAGAAAGATCAGAAAACAATTTTTCAACGTGCACCTCATGTCGATCTTGTTCTTGGTCCCGGTCAACTGGAATTACTGCCCGAAACACTCCACCAACTGCTCGAAGAAAAATTACAACAAAACAACACGCATCACGAAACAGAATCCGGAAAAAAACTTTTGGTAAGTTTAAAACGCCTGGAATATCGTCATGCTGAAGTAATTGGAAGTTTTCGGCTTTTCAATCCGGTTCGGAATCCCGAAGCACGAGGTAATCGGTTTCAGGCAATGGTTCGTATCATGTTTGGTTGCGATAAATTCTGTACGTATTGTATTGTACCGTCTGTTCGAGGACCAGAGCAAAGCCGTTCACCACAGGAAATTCTCAAAGAAATCAGAACATTGGTTAATCAAGGTGTCGTCGAAATCACCCTGATTGGTCAAACAGTTAACTCGTATCGCCATAAGAATAGCGAAAAAACAACTTCACTTGCCGATCTTCTTCATCAAGTCTCGGCAATTGAAGAGATACAACGGATTGGTTTTGTCACGAATTATCCTCGCGGTATGAATAATGATTTACTTCAAGCGGTACGGGATTTACCGAAAGTAGCCAAACATCTTCATGTTCCAGCACAAAGCGGTTCGGATTCAGTGCTTCAGCGAATGAAACGGAATTACACCGCAACCGAATACCGCGAACTTGTTGACCGGATTTATTCGATAATCCCCAATGTTTCAATGACTTGTGATTTAATCGTTGGATTTTGCGGTGAAACAGAGGAAGAGTTCCGGCAAACGGTTGACTTGGTTCAATACTGCCGGTTCAAAAACAGTTTTATCTTCAAATACAGTGAACGACCCGGTACAAAATCCGCAGAACTCTATCCCGATGACGTACCAGAATCCGTTAAGAAAATACGAAATAACATGTTGCTCGATATTCAAGACAAGATTTCACTCGAACAGAATCAACAGTTTATCGGTAAAACTGTTGAAATTCTTGTTGAGGGAATCACCAAACAATTGGAAACCGGAGGAGTTCAGCTTTCAGGACGAACATTGTGTGACCGAATTGTTGTATTCGATGCACCGGATAACCGCCTAATCGGTCAATTTCTAAAACTAAATGTTTATGATGCCGCTCCTTTTACATTGTTTGCTCGGCAATCTTGCTCTGTAGGCAACTTCTAAAATTTTGAAAAAATTTTCTTAAATTTTAATTTATATTCTGGTAAATTAATGAGTATGAATTATAATATTAGAGATATCAAAGGAGAATAATATTTGAAATAGAGGATAATTTTAAGATAATTAGAGTTGAGAATCAGAAATAGTAAACAGAAATAGTAAAATTGTTGATCGCTTCATAATAGTCTTTTTGATGTTCCTTTGGGTTGTATTATCTTTTTGAAAATCTTAGGTTTTACATTTTTCTTTCCATTCCAAAAATAAGGAGTAAATATTATGTTGAACAAATTTAAAATAGGGAAAAAATTGTTTGCGGGATTTCTGTTTGTTCTGTTATTGTTGTTGCTGGTTGCTGTTTGTGGTTATTGGGGACTGTTGCGTAGTGCTGCCACCACCAATGATGTCATTGAAGTGGAAAGTATTCAGAGGCAAATTGTTGAAGTACGTAATACCATGTTTCAAGCACAGATTGTCGCACTCAATGGTGTTTTGTACCGCAACAGGAAATTTGCCGAAGAACGAAGAACTCTTGATAAAAAACTCCACGAAATCACCGAAAAAACAAAACCTCTTTTGGCAAAAGAGGAGCAGGATATTCTCACAAAACTTGTGATTGCCTATGATGGATTTGCTGATTTGGATGAACGTTGGTACGATGCAGAGGATCAACGAAGTAAAGAAATTGCTAATTTAATAGAACATGCTAATTTCATCAAAAATGCGTTATCATCGCTTTCCGATATGATTGAGAATGCCATGAAGTCGCCGGAAGAAGCCAAAGAGGTTGATCAACACCGTTATTTTTCGGAGCAGCGGTCAATTCAATTAAAACTGGCTAATTCTTCCTCTACAATCTTTGCACGTTTACGGCGTTTATTTTATCAATACATTTCGGAAATAGACCCCAAAAACAAAGAGGCAATTGTTAACGAGGTTGCCAAGAATTTGAATGACTTACATGATGAACTTGAAACCATCAATAGCGCATTAACAACCGAATCCGGTAAAACAACCCTTTCACAAATTCAGGAAAACCTCAAGACATGGAAAGAGACATTTCAAAACAATATTGATTATCTTAAAAAACAAAGTGATTTTGATGCCGCACAAGCAGAAAAAATCCGTGAAATGGAAAATTTGAGAAACGAAATAATTGTTCATTTGAATAATCAGGTTGAGGAGATTCAGAAAATTTCGGTGAATACGAGTCGTTTTATGTTGATTGTTATTCTGACAACAGCCTTGATTGCTTTAGTTCTTGGTCTTGTTTTCAGTGTTGTTCTTAGCCGAAACATTACGAAGGGGCTTTCGAAAGTCATGGAAACGCTCAAAAAAGTGATTCTGGAAGGCGATTTGAATGTGGAGATTCCGCACGAATTACTAATCCGGCAAGATGAAATTGGTGAGATGTCGCATGTTGGCAATTCGGTTCTGGAAGATTACAAGGCGATTGATACGATGGCGAATGCCTTAGCGGAGGGTAATTGGCGGGTTGAAATTAAGGAAAAGAGTACGCAGGATTCGATGAATCAGAATCTTGCCAGGATGCTTAGTCAGGTCAACTCTGCACTTCTTCAAATCAATGAAAGTGTTAAGCAAGTAACAACCGGAGCTGGGGAAGTTTCTTCTGCAGCGCAGACATTGTCTAGCGGGTCTCAGGAGTCTGCTGCCAGTCTTGAGGAGATTACAGCGTCGATGAGTGAAATCAGTAGTCAAACCAAAACCAATGCTCAAAGTGCATCGGAGGCGCGTGATCTTGCACAAAAGGCGACTCATGCTGCTTCAGAGGGTCAAAATGCAATGAAAGACATGAATGACGCAATGAATCGAATTACCAAAAATTCGACGGAGATTCAGCGAGTGATTAAAGTTATTGACGATATTGCGTTCCAGACGAATTTATTGGCTTTGAATGCTGCGGTTGAGGCAGCGCGTGCGGGAGTTCATGGCAAGGGGTTTGCGGTTGTGGCGGAGGAAGTCCGCAATCTTGCAGCACGCAGTGCTAAAGCTGCCAAAGAGACAACCGACTTAATTTCAACCAGTGGTCATGAAATTCATAAAGGTGGTGAAGTGGCTACTCACACTGCGGAAGTTCTTAATACTATAGTTGAACAGATCAAGCAAACAACTGATCTTGTATCGGGTATTGCCGAAGCGAGTAATGAACAAGCGCAGGGTGTTACGCAGGTAACGATAGGTCTCCAACAGATCGACGCCGTAACACAACAAAATACTGCTGCTGCCGAAGAATCTGCTAGTGCAGCCAATGAAATGAGTGATATGGCAAGCCGGTTGCAACAACTGGTCGGACAATTCCAATTACGAGCGTAAAACAACACCAATTGCCAAGTCAAATAAATTACGATTATCGGCGAATTGAAACGGGTGTTCTCTATCCGCTTATTATTTGAAATGATATTCTTACAGACGGTCATCTCTATTCTATTATGAGATTTGCCGTAAACATCAAATACCGTTTCAAGTGAAAAAGAGAAAAGGTAATTCGCCGCTATTCAAAGTGCACATCCCAAAATTCCGAAACAATCAGAAAAATTGTTTGGCAGCGGTTCTGTTTTTATGTTGTGATCTATCTGTCATAGTGCAAAAGTCTTTTTTGTAATCTATCAGTGGAATTATTATTTTTGCTTCTTCACCCCGAAGGGATGCCATTTTCATAACCGTAGGTCAAGCGAGTAGTTGATAGTTGAGAGTGGATAGCGGATAGTTCGCAATGCGGAGTACTACCGTTTTGGTAATATTCCGCTTGCGACACTATCCACTATCAATTATCAACTAAAAACTAAAAACCGACCTCATTTTCACCTAATTTTCCGAACAAAACAACCTCAGTAGCCAATAAGTCTCTCAACACGTCAACCTCATTACCTCATTGTTTTCCGTGTGAATGAGGTAATGAGGT
>JAITBS010000227.1 GCA_031283515.1 Planctomycetaceae bacterium | reverse complement strand
ACGCAGAAAGACACAGATTTGGGAGCATTCCCATTCCGTGTAGATTTTTGATTGATATTTTATCAATCTTTGCACTATTTCAGCGGCACTTTTTTGAGAACACGAAACAGACGAAATTGGGTAATCTATCAGTGGAATTATTATTTTTTATTCTTCACCCCAAAGGGGGGGCATTTTCATAACCGTAGGTCAAGCGAGTAGTTGATAGTTGAGAGTTGATAGTTGAGAGTTGATAGTTGAGAGTTGATAGTGGAGAGTGGATAGTTCGCAAGCGGAGTAATACCATTTCGGCAGTAATTCCGCTTGCGACACTATCAACTATCCACTCTCAACTATCAACTTGCCACTGCCCCTATCGGGGCTAATGGGAAAAACAATAATTCCACTGATATATTACTGATTTTGTTGTTCCGGCGATATTTTTATATTCATTTATTTTTTGTTTACGTCCATGATTTTAGAACAAAATATTTTACCGTTTTTTGAATGGCTTCCTATAGCCGCACTTGACTGGTTTAAGGCGGTTGCTGTTTTATTTATGACGGCTCTTATTTTTGGTGCGTTATTTTCAGTGATCCGGTATGGTTTTTCCGGATTTTTTGTACCGTTTTACCGTGCGGTGGAACGCGGAATTGAAAATTTTACATCGCTTTCATTTACCCGTACTTGGGCAATTGCCCGATTAACAATCAAAGAATCTATTCGGCGGCGCGTTTTGTTTGTTTTTGCGTTGTTTATGTTGTTGCTGTTGTTTGCGGGTTGGTTTCTCGACCCCAACAGCGAAGACCCCGCAAAACTTTACATGTCCTTTGTCATGGGAGCCACCACGATTTTGGTTTTACTTCTTTCGTTGTTCCTAAGTTCGTTCAGTCTTCCGACCGATTTCAAAACGAAAACAATTTATTCTGTTGTTACCAAACCGGTTCGCAGTAGTGAACTGGTGTTCGGACGAGTTCTTGGTATTGGCATGATCGGCACCGTTATTCTGATCTTGATGGGTTTGAGCAGTTATCTTTTTGTAACCAACGGCTTACAACATACGCATATTCTTACCGAAAAAGCCGATTTAACTCCGGTTTCCATTGAAGCAGGAACCACCGCCAATGACCCCAAACGCATTGTTTTTCGCGGTGAGACACGTCTTACGAATGGTCATAAACATCCTGTTATTGTGTTTGCTGACGGAACGGTTAGTGTTGGTATTGTCAATGGTCATACCCATCTTGTTACTCAGGAAAAAGTCGGTGATCAAACCCGATACACGGTTCACGCTTCACAGGGAACGCTTCAAGCACGGATTCCGGTTTATGCAAAACTTGGTTTTCGCGGAGCTGACGGTTTGGATAAAGATAAAGGAATCAATGTCGGTCACGAATGGGAATACCGATCTTATATTGGCGGCAGTACAAGACTTTCCGAAGGCAGTTATGAAGAAGCCGCTATTTTTGTTTTTGACGGAATTCGTGAAGATATGTTTCCGAAAGAGCAATTTCGGGATGGATTGCCGGTTGAAATGACGTTAGGTGTTTTCCGAACTCACAAGGGCGATATTGAAAAACGTGTTACCGGCAGTCTGGCGGTTCGTAATCCGGTAACAGGATTGAGGGTTGATGTGATGACATTCAGTACCGAAGAATTTATCACCAAAGCCTTAACAATTCCTTGGACATTCGAAGGAACTCCGCAAGTTATTCAACGTCACGGACGAATCCCAACCGGTAACGCTTATGCTTTCCCCAACGATGAAACCGTCCGAAAAGAAAAAAATGATCCGAAATTCACCGAACATCATGAATTTGATTTTTATAAAGATATTGTTGCGGATGGGCGTTTTGAAATTTGGCTGCAATGTATAGATAATCAGCAATATATTGGAGTTGCTCAAACGGATTTATATCTTCGGGCGAAGGATGGTTCGGTGGAGTTGAATTTTATTAAGGGTTATTTTGGTATTTGGATGCAGATGGTGCTGGTGATTTTGTTTGGGGTGTTATTAAGTACATTCCTAAGCGGGGCGGTTGCGATGATTTCGACAATCGGTATTATGATTGCCGGTTTTTCCAAAACGTTTATGATTGAAATCGGTTTAAACAAAGTTCTTGGCGGAGGACCGTTTGAATCATTTTATCGGCTTATTATTCAGCAAAACATGGTTGTTGATTTACCGACGAGTTTTTCAACTTCGTTTATTAAAGCGGCGGATAACGTATTTGGTCTTTTTCTGACGTTGATTGGTCAGACGGTGCCGCCGCTTTCCGAATATGCGGTGTATGATACGGCGGTTGTTTACGGATTTAATATTCCGGGAAATTGGCTTTTGAATCATGGAGTCATGACATTGGCTTACGCTATTCCCATTTTCATTGTTGCTTACCTGATCCTCAGTAATCGTGAAGTTGCAAAATAGGTAAAATTAACGAGGTTCTGTTCCTATTTTTACATTTTCCATTCTTCCCATCATGCATCGTGTTGTTGTTACGGGTTATGGACTGGTCACTCCTCTTGGTTTTGATGCGGAGGAGGTCTGGAAAAAAATTTGTCGCGGCGTTTCTGGAATTCGCCGAACGACAACGCCTTATCTTGAAGGTCAGAAGTCATTGGTTACCGGTGAATGTCAGGACTTTTCAACGGAAGGCTATGTTCCTCAACATGATGCAAGACGATTAGAACGTTTTGTTCAATACGCTTTGGTGGCATCTATTGAAGCGGTCAGAAAATCCGGGCTCGATTTTACAACGGAAGATCGAGATCGTTGTGCGGTGGTGATTGGTACGGGTGTTGGCGGGCTGAGCGAAATTGAAAACCAACATATTCGGCTGATCCAAAAAGGTCCTTCCAAAATTTCTCCGTTCACGATTCCCAAAATTATGCCTAATTCGGCGGCGGGTAATGTTTCCATTTATTACGGTTTAACGGGACCTTCGTATGCTGTAGTAACCGCGTGTGCTACATCAATTAACGCCTTAACGGATGCGATGAAAATGATCCGTTATGGTGAAATGGATATTGTTCTTGCGGGCGGGAGTGAAGCGGCGGCAACTTCGTTGGGGCTTGCGGGTTTCAATGCCATGCGGGCATTGTCGGAACGCAACAACGAACCGGAACGAGCAAGCCGTCCCTTTGATCGTGACCGAGATGGTTTTGTACTTTCCGATGGCTGTGGAATTCTCGTGCTGGAATCATGGGAACACGCTCAAAAAAGAAAAGCCGAAATTCTCGGTGAAATTCTTGGAACTGGTCTGACTTCCGACGGAACACATATTACGCAACCCGACGAAGAAGGAACCGGTGCGATGAAAGCGATTTTGAAATCACTCACCGATGCCGGAATTGACCGAAACGAAATTGATTACATCAATGCACACGGAACCGCAACTATTTTAGGTGATATTGCGGAAACTCGCGCGATTAAACGAGCTTTCGGCGACTATGCCTACAAAATTCCGATTTCCAGTACGAAAAGTCAAATTGGTCATCTTCTTGGCGGAAGCGGGGCAGTGGAAACGATTTTTTGCCTTCAATCAATTCGTGACGGAATGATCCCGCCGACAATCAATCTTGAAAATCCTGATCCGGAATGTGATCTTGATTTTACTCCGCTTGCGGCACGGGAATGTAAAATCTCAACTGTGTTGTCCAACAGTTTCGGGTTCGGCGGGCATAACGCTTGTATTATTGTTTCGCGGTTAAGGTAAAAAGGGAACTGCCTATTTTTAGTCCGCAGATTACACAGATTTTCACAGATTTTTTGGTAATATATCAGTGGAATATTTTTTGAATTGGTTTACTGTTGGCAATTAACAGGTAGGCGACCTTTCGCCGAAAGGTTTTAAACAATAAACCTACGGTCGCAACGGTTGTTTTGGTTATGGTGTTGTACACGGTTGGTTTTTCATTTCCGTCCGTCAACAGGGACAAGTCGGCGAGTACACCGTAGTGTATTGTTTAAAAACGTTTCGGCGAAACGTTGACTACCTTTGGAGTTTCACTGGGGTGAAAATCGAAAAATAAAAATTCCACTGATATATTACCTTGAATCCTATTATTATGTTTAGTAAACGGTTTTTATTTCGGTTTCGTTTTTCTTGTAAACACATTCCCAAAGCGTGGACAGGAAAAGGTTGTGATCTTGACGAAACTTATCGGCTTC
>JAITBS010000224.1 GCA_031283515.1 Planctomycetaceae bacterium | reverse complement strand
TATATCAGTGGAATTTTTGTAGATAAACAAAGTAGCCCTGAAAGGGCGTTAAGATTATAGCCCGCCCCAACGGGGTGGGTTACAAATCATCCCTAATTAATAAGCCCTGAAAGGGCGATGGAATAGTGGAGAGTTCGCAAGCGGAGTACGACCCAAACGTTTTGAATCCGCTTGCGCCACTATTAACTATTCACTATCAACTATTAACTCACCACTGCCCTTTCAGGGCGTTGTTTCACAAGGAACTTTTACCCACCCCGTTGGGGTGGGCTATAATCCTGACGCCCCTATCGGGGCTAATGGGAAAAACAAAAATCCCACTGATAGATCACAAATTCTACTGACATATTACAAGATCACTACCAATATATTACGGAAAAAGTAATTCTACTATTTCAAGTTTTTTCCTGCCCAGAACTCTTTCCTGAGCGGAAATCTTCTAAATTTTCCTCAAAAACATTGAAAATTCGTGTTTTCTTTTTTTCTTCTTTTGTCTATACTCTAGGAGTTGTTTTTCCGGTATGGTTTTCTATGGACACAAGGCTGCTGCGACTCTGGTTGGCAGGGAATTGTGTTCAGATATACTTTGACCAGCAACAGATATTTGATACCCCAATCAGGAAAATTATCATGTCTCGATATTGTATTTTCTTTTCCGTGCTGATTAGTCTGACCGCTGTATTCGGCGGAGTATTCGGCGGAAACTTCGGCAGGAACGCCTTCGGGCAAAATATTCTGCCCGTCCGCGAAATCCCAACCCCCGAATATTTCGCCATCTCCTTGCATCGCTACTTCGAAGGGAACTTCGATAAGGCTTTAGCCGATTTTAACCGCGACCTCCAACATGCCGTCAAAATCCCCAATACCAACGGTCAAATGTTTTTATGGCTCGATTCCTTATGCTATTGGATTATGTGCGGCGAATGTCATTACCAAATGGCTCGTTACGCCGACGCCAGGCAAGCATTCAATAACGCCCTCCAAATCTATTTGCAACATCCAGAATGGCTCAAAAATATCACCTACTCCGGTAACCCTAACCCAATACCGCGTCAACCCTTCACCTGGGGACGCTCCGAAAGAACCGGCGGAGTCGGCGACTTCCGAAATTGTAAGTTTCAAATCTATCAGGAAAATGTCAACTTCGTCAACTTAGGACAACAAGGAACCGCTTTGTCAAGAAATGCTCAACTAAGCAGTATTCGCGCCGACGAAATCATTTCACGAATGGCTCTCATGATTCGCCGGCGTGCCGAAATTCTCGGCTCCCTCTCAAAATATGACCCCGAAACCAAATTATTAACCGAAGTTCTTGGCAGTCGTCCCTGTATGCCAAACCACTTCACCGGCGTCTGGGTCGATGTCTTGCACGGTCTCGCTCTCGCCGCAATGGGTGATGACGACTCCGCTAAAACTCAACTCCAAAAAGGTTTACTCATGCTAGGGCAGTTCGACCACCAACTCACACCAGTCGCCCTAAACGAATTAGGAAATATCGCTCTGCGCGCCAATCAACCCGTTGACGCCCTCAAATATTATCTCGAATCGTCCTTTTCCGCCTACCTCGCCCGTGACCCAATGCTGCTAGGTGAAACTTTTCGCAATATGGCAAACGCACAACGGTTAATCGATAAAACCAAAACATTTCCCCCAATTCAGGCTGCTCTCAATTTTTTCAGTACACAAAAAGAAATAAGTCCCATGATTCTGGTTCCGCTCTGCCACGAACTGGCAGAAGATGCGTTCATGGCAGGAAATGCCAAAGCCGCAGTAACCTACCATAACCAAGCCGCCGCATTACTGAAAGGACGTAGTATGGCGGATACCGTTCACGGTGCAAGAAATTATTATCTCGGCGCCATGATCGCCTACGCCAACGCCTCCGCCGATTACCAAAACGGTAAACCAATGGCTCTTTCCATGCAAAATGGAGATAAAAACCTCGAAACCGCTCTCCTCTTCATGCGGCAACGCGGTTCACTGTGGTTGTATCAACTCGATTGTCTCGAAACCCAGTTTCAACAAAGTAAAATCACCACACGCGGTCCAATTACAATGCGTATTGCCGATGAACTTTACGATTTCATGCTCCGCGATCCCAATAGTAGTGATTGGATATTGCAACCGATGGAAAGTTTAGCCGCAATGACTTTTACACCGCCGAGTGCGTTTCAACGTTGGTTCTATGTTGCGCTGCAACGCGGTGATCGTGAAAAAGCGTTTGAAATTTCCGAACGGGCTCGCCGTGCCGTTTTTTTCTCTTCGTTCAATCTCGGAGCGCGATTGTTCTCACTTCGAATCCTGTTTGAAGGCAACAGTGAAAATGTTACACCGGAACAACTTCTTGAGCGTCAAACATTATCACTGGATTTTGCCCGATTTGGGGAATTGTCGCGTCAAGTCCGCGCAGTTCAAACACAACTCCAATCTTTGCCCCTCGTTCCCCAAAACCCGACACAAGCCGAACAACAACGAAAATTACTCCATGATCTGGAAACATTAAGTCTGGCTCAGGAAGCCATGCTCCGTCCAATGGCTCTGACCCGAACTCAAACATCGAATGTTTTTCCGCCTATGATGAAGTTGGAACAAATTCGGAAGGAGTTACCGGAAAAAACGGCGATGCTTGTATTCACGGAATCGCTTGGAATTTTGTACGGATTTCTCATTGATAACCGTAATCTGACAATGTGGCCGATTTTGCAGGAACCCAAAGCTGATTCATTACAAAAACTAATCACAGATTATCTGTTGGCTCTTGGTAATCGGGATATTAATTACCCGCTAACTATTAAGGAGTTGACTGATCCTAATGGAAAGTGGAAGGAAACCGGTTCTAAACTTCTCAACCGTCTTCTTGGTAATGAATCACGTCCGGTTCATTTTACGGAGTTGGTGATTGTTCCGACCGGACAACTTTGGTATGTTCCGTTTGAGTCGCTGAGTGTTAAAATCGGCGAAGAATATCGTCCGCTTATTGCAGCTGGGCGTGAACCGCTGACCATCCGGTATGCTCCAACCGCCTCACTGGGAGTTCCGCGAAAAACCGGACGAAGTGTGTCTGCCAATACTTTAGTGGTTTACGGAAAGTTTGTTTCCAAAGATGATCCGTCAGTGGCTTTGAACGCGATTGACCGATATGTCAAAGCCGGTATTCCGCAACTGGTTCCCATGCCGGCAGTATCGAATGAACCATTTCCATCTTCGGCATCCGCTTTTGCAACACAAATTAAACAACTGCTTGTCCTAGACGATATTCCTATTGCTTCCAATACGCTGCCGTTGTCGTGGTCTCCGTTTAACGGAGATAAGATGAAATTAAAAAATCCGGTTGCAAGTTGGTTGATGTTACCGTGGGGCGGACCGGAGCTGATTATTCTGCCCGGTTTCCACACTCCGGCGGAATTTTCGCTCAAAACACCGCGAACCGGTGCGAAACCAATAATGAACGGAGAGGATTTATTCCTTTCTGCGATGGCATTACAAGCCTGTGGAGCGAAAACAATTTTAATGAGTCGTTGGCGAACAGGTGGTCGGTCTTCGTATGATTTGGTGGAAGAATTTTTGAAAAATTATTCGAGTATGACTTCTACAGAATCGTGGCGTCAGGCGATGATGACGGTGGGTGGTGAAACATTACATCTTGACGAAGAGCCGAGGGTGCGGTCAGAAACCGGCACTGAACCGCCAATGGCAAATCATCCTTTTTTCTGGGGAGCTTTCATCCTAATTGACCGCGGAGATGTTCCGGAAAACCCTGATTCCGACTTAAATGATGATTCTATTCAATAGAGGTATTATTTTTGTGCTAGTGCTTTGCTAGTTTTTAATTCTAGGATATTGCGTTTTCCGATAAGACTGTTTGGTCAGGGCAGTGGTTAGTTGAGAGTTGAGAGTGGATAGTTGATAGGTTCGCAAGCGGAATTATTGCCGCAACGTTTGTAATCCGCTTGCGACACTATCCACTATCAACTCTCCACTATCAACTACTTCCGCCCTCTTGACGAAGAATGTTTTTGTGTTAGATTAAAAACCGTCATTTTTATCTTATAACGAAATGGAAAAAGTACGATAAACAAATTATGCAAATTTATAACTACGTTTTTATATTGGGCTTTTACCGGTTTTATTGGTATTTTACCAATAACGCTTTCGGTAGGCTTATGTTGATGCGAAAAAAAATACTGTAAAAGCAAGCCGTGAGCGTTCCTGACGATCACGGCTTTTTCTTTTGTCCTGACCAAACCGAAAGCCGCTTATCAAAGTCGGCTTTTTTTATGTTAATAAGGAGAACTAAAATGAACCTAAACGATTTACAATTGGAATCTATTGTCCTTCCCGGAGTTGATCCCAAACGTCCGATTATTATTGCCGGACCATGCAGTGCGGAAACAGAACAACAAGTAATGGAAACGGCAGATGGTATTGCGGCACAAGGAATTAAAATGTTTCGGTCAGGTATCTGGAAACCACGTACCAAACCCGGCGGATTCGAAGGGGTTGGTGCTGCCGGACTGCCTTGGCTGAAACGAGTAAAACGCGAAACCGGAATGTACACCGCCATTGAAGTGGCAACCCGTGAACATGTCTTTGAAGCACTCAAAGCCGGTATTGATATTCTGTGGATTGGTGCCCGCACAACCGTTAATCCTTTTGCTGTTCAAGAAATTGCCGATGCTCTTCGCGGTGCTGACCTGCCGATATTGATCAAAAATCCGGTTAATCCTGATTTGGAACTCTGGATTGGTGCTATTCAGCGTGTTTATGGAGCAGGACTTCGACGACTTGGTGCAGTCCATCGCGGGTTCAGTTCCTATGAGAAAAAACGTTACCGCAACGAACCACAATGGCAAATCCCGCTCGAACTTCGGCGGCGTATTCCTAATTTGCCAATTTTTTGTGACCCAAGCCATATCAGCGGTCAACAAGACTTGATTGCTCCGCTTTCACAACAGGCAATGGATTTGAATTTTGATGGGCTTTTAATTGAAACTCATTGCAATCCCCAAACCGCATGGAGTGACGCAAAGCAGCAAATCACTCCGGAAATGCTTGACCATCTCCTTTGCATGTTGGTTATTCGCAATGCCAATCGTCCTTCGGAAAGTCTTGCGGAATTACGGTGCCGGATTGACCATATTGATGACCAAATTGTAGAACTTTTGTCAAAACGAATGCAAATCTCCTGTGAAATTGGTGTTTATAAAAAAGAACAAGCAATGCCGATTTTTCAGGCGGTGCGATATGCTGAAATTCTGGATCGATGTTCAGAGTTAGCCAAACATCTTGACCTCAATCCAGATTTCATTCGGCAAATCATCAAAGAAATTCATGAAGAATCTATCAGACGGCAATTGATTGTCATGAATTAGAAAACAT
>JAITBS010000195.1 GCA_031283515.1 Planctomycetaceae bacterium | reverse complement strand
AATGATAGAAAATTTAAGAAGTAGGTTACAAGAAACAATCAATAATTGTTGTTTCGGAAAAACGTGCATTGAATTTCCTATTTCGTTTACTCTGCGTGAACAACTATTTTGTAATATATCAGTGGAATTTTTGTGGTTACCAACAATAGGTAGCCCTGAAAGGGCGTTAAGATTATAACCTGCCCCAACGGGGTGGGTTAAATCATCCCGAATTAACAAGCCCTGAAAGGGCGATAGGAAATTTTAAACAGAACAGAACAGAACAGAACAGAACAGAACAGAACAGAACAGAACAGAACAGAACAGAACGGAACATCCTTTTAATCCTATTCCCGTTGCCCTTTCAGGGCGTCGGGTTGGGAGGAATTTTTACCCACCCCGTTGGGGCGGGTTATAATCCTGACGCCCCTATCGGGGCTAATGTGAAAAACAAAAATTTTGTGTATTTCGTGTTCTAAAAAAATTCCACTGATATATTACCTATTTTTTACTTTACTAAATTTTTATTAGGAGAAACATGAACATGTTTACAAAAAGATTTTGTATGTTTTTGATGATTTATTGTTTTGTGATTGGATTCTTTGCAGAATCGGTTTATGCGCAACGGAAAGTTCGGGTTGATCCGCCGCCGGCAACTCTTAATGATATTCCTTGCGTCAAAGAAAAACCGGTATTCGAAATTATTGATCTTTTCGACCAAAAAGAGGTACGAATTCCGAATGTCGTTGTTACGCCCAAAGGAACAGTAATTGCCGGTGCCAACAATGGTCATCTTATCCGAACAAGTAATGATCAGGGAAAAACATGGAGCGAATTACTGCAACTTCAATTTCGCGGCAGCGGTAGTCTCGTTGTTGATGAAACAAACAGTAATATCTTAGTCGTTTGCGGAAACGGTGTCTTGATGCGAAGTCAGGATGAAGGAAAAACATGGACGGAAGAAAAAATCACAATTCGTCCCAATCTTGTGGGTCTTGGTTCTCCCGATTCACAGGCTCCGATTCGGCTGGATTGTTCCGAATCAGGTGTTACATTAAAATACGGTACGAAAAAAGGCAGACTCCTTATGCCAGGGCGAATTATGGCTCCATTCGGTAAAAATGATCAGGAACATTGGATGTTTCATTACAATACGTCTATGTTCAGCGATGATCACGGCAAAATATGGCAAGTCTCGCATCCGGTTCAAAGCGGAACCGGTGAAGGAACGTTAGCGGAATTTTCGGACGGTATTGTGTATTACAATTCCCGCTCGCACATGTCCACCGATCATCGAAGGCAATTAGCTTACAGTCACGATGGCGGTGATCGATATGTCGATTGGGAAGTTTGTGAAGATTTACGGGAAGTCGGTGAACCGTTCTATTTCAAATACGGAACAAAACCAAGTTATGGTTGCAGTTCAGGACTTGTCCGGCTTCCTTTGGAATTAACGAACAATAAAGATGTTCTGCTTTTTTCCGCACCGGATGATCCGGGCGGTAACCGAATTCACATGACGGTTTGGTGCAGTTTAGATCGTTCACGTTCATGGAAAATCAAACGAATGGTTCACGAACAAGGTTGCGCTTATTCGTCTATTACTGCCGCAACGGACGGCATGGTCTATTTATTGTTCGAAAAAGGCGATAACAAAGGACCTTACGGTAAAATTTCTATCGCCCGTTTCAATCTCGCCTGGCTTTTCGAACCAAACGAACCTGTTTTGAAAGGCACAAACTGATCTTTTGTAAAAAATAAAGGTAACCATTCACATAAAATTGATGAGAAATAAGAAATTATGTTTCACTGAAAGGTTACCTATTTTTTGGTAACTGTCTATTTTTAGTCCGCAGAGTCCACAGATTTTTAGAGATTCTTTTTTGAGAATACAAAACAAACGAAAATTTTGATTCAAACTCTGCAACTCGACTAAATCATCAAGTCAATAAACGAACAAAAAACCAGAGACGTAATGGTATTCTGTTCCTCTCTGGTTTTTTGAGGTAACAATTCATATCAATCAACAAAAGTTGGTGGACTTGCTAGTTTACCCTGTTTACGGATGGTGGGCGGTGATGGAAAATACAAAATCGGTCGTTGTTACGAAGCAACCACTACGGCGTTTCGGCGAAATGTTGCCTACTATTTTCGATACCAATTTAATGTGATCACTTAACTTAATACGTGTGTAGGTTGCGTAACCTCTTGAAGAATTATTTATTTCTTGAGTATTGCTGTATTCATTGAATTTGATTATTATTCCGCATGAAACCGGATAACTTTTCGTTCATTACCACGTACAACAGTTAGAACAATTAAGTCACCGAAAACAGAGGAATTAAGTATTTCGTTTACTTCTTTTTCCGTACGAATTTTTCCATTGAACATTACGATGACATCTCCGAAGAGAAGTCCTGCTCTTTGGGCAGGTGATTTTTCCAGAACATTTTCGACAATCAATCGTTTATCTTGTTGTTTTATCGTCAAACCTACCCATGCCGAAAACCTGGCAATCATATCGAATCGTGTTACAGTACCATTGGTATCACTTTTACGCATACGAAGATAATTAGGCACGGAAGTATGGTATTTTTCCGGTAACTGAAAAGTATGTTCAAAGGGTAATTGAGATCGAGAAATTGTTTGACGAATTATTGGTTCTGATTGCCAATTTATACCACTACGAAGCTGAATATTCCCATTTGATGCCGTGTAATTAGCAGAAAAACCTAGCAATTCATACTCATTAAGATCCATTGACATTATTAACGTTCCATCTTGTTTTTCGATATAATCGCAACAGAGTCGAATGGGAAATTTTACGAATCTGTTTATGAATAAACCAGGTAGTCTTTCTTCCATGTTATGGGATGAAGAATTGGGATAAAATAAAAGTAGTCCTTTCTTTTCATCAATTTTGATTCCTGATAGTACTTTGTTAAAAATACCAAAAGGTATTTCTGTCCAACCGGAATTGTGCCATGTACTAATCGGGTCTTGAAAATCCCAGATGATCCGACCAAGACCATTATCTCCACGAAACGCTAAAGCATGAGGAAATGCCGCTATATTAAATGGATCACCTTGAATTTGACCATCAGGCGGATCAGATGCCAAACCATGTTCTATTCGAAAACGACCATTTTTGTCGTCGCCAATTTCCAATATCAAACGTAATACCGGAATTGGTTCTCGTTTCAACAATTTCGTTGTAATGATTTCCGGTACTGTATGTTCGATTATTTCCTGAACAATTTTTGATTCTTCGAGACGATTCGTTTGAACAAATGTTTTGGCCAGTTCAGTTAATAAATTTTTGTACGAATTTAGTGCCGCATTAGCTTTGTTTTTGTAATGTACTTTTTCTATTGATAACCTTCGTCTATCCGGTTCATAAACAGTTGGTTTCAAACCTTTTTCTGAAACATGATATTTTAATTCTGTTGCTAATTTGAGAGAGCGACTTGATTCCTTGTTCTTTTTTGCAAGATCAATTTCCTTTTCAAGTGCATCCCGATATGGTATTTTTATTTGCTCGATTTCCTCTTCAAATCGTCGTCGTGCTTCCGTCAGTTCCATTGGTTCGGTTGTTTCGGGAATAGATGTACCGGAACCTGTAGAAATGTCACGCAATGAAATACGGCGAATTTCATAGATAATACCTGAGTTAAAGTGATCCAAACATAAAGAACATGTTTGTTCATTTTCTTGTATCAGAAAATCATGTCGAAATGTTTTCCAATTTTTCTCAATAGGAATATTTACCAAAGTATGGAATTTTTTCACATCGGTTCTATTTTGGTTTAGAACATAGACGACAATTTCTGTTGGTGCTGTTGCTCTTGATTCACATTCAATACGATAGACTCGACCTTTGATAAGAGGAAAGTGCCGGTATGACAACGAAGGAAGCCAAAATTTGTCCCTTATCTTTTTGTGAACTTCTATTCTGAATACATCCATGTGATTGGAAAGTGTTGACAACATTTCCGAGTTTTGAGTTTCCCGACCGTGCCATACCCAATGGAAATCTTTTTTTTGTGGTGCCAATTGCGGTAAATAACCATTCTTAAATTCAGTAATTTTTAATAATTCTTTTTCATCAACGGTTTTATTCTCCACAGATTGTTCGGTTATTATTTTTTCTTCCGCTATATTTTCTTCTGTTACATTTTCTTTGGGTAAATCATCAACCGCCAATTGTTCGGGTTCAAGAGTATTTTGTTCGGTTTCCGGCGATTCCATTTCCAACGATTCCGGATTTGGTGTTTCTACGTTTGCCGATTCTACGTTTGCCGGTTCTACTATTACCGATTCGGTTATTTGTTTTTCATCTGTTTTTTCAGGAGATGCTGTTGTGTTTTCTATTGGTTGTTTAATAAGGGATAATGATGGCGAAATCACTGGTTTTCGTATATTTTGCAGCAGAAAAGCACCAACACCAAATATCAAAATCATTCCGGTAATCACCGTCAAAACAAGCCAAAACGGTTTTATTTTTTTAAATTGATTTTTCGTTTTTTGTACAGTGGATAAGGGTTTTGACAATGAAAAGATTGTTTGCGGAAGCCATGCGTTTTTCTGTTCTGTATTCGTTTGATAATCCGAAGGCTGATTCAATAGAGCGGATTGTTCGGTATTTGTTTCATCCAGAGCAATTTCTTCGATATTTGTTTCTGTATTTTCTGATTTTTGTGGTTTTGTGATCATTGCCTTAATGAATGCCTTACAATTTTCATAACGTTCTTCTCGTTTTTTTGACAAGGCTTTAAGCAATGCGGCATTAACATATTCTGGCAATTCAGTGATCGGTTCGGGATCATCCTTTAACACACATTCGCGCAAAATAGCAATATCGCTTCCAGAAAACGGTACATGCCCCGAAAACATTTCATACGCAGTTACAGCAAGAGCGTATTGGTCGGTTCGGGCATCTTGTAATCGTCCGCGCCATTGTTCGGGAGCCATATAAGAACGTGTTCCGGCAGCGGTCATTTGTGGTTCATGGCTAAACCGAACCATACTTGTCCGAATTTCTTCAGCCAGCCCAAAATCAATAATCTGTACACCGTCTGATTTGCCAATCATAATATTTTGAGGCTTAATATCACGGTGAATGACTTTTTTTTCGTGCGCATAATCCAGTCCTTTGGCAATTCCCCAAAGTATTTGTACGATATCGGAAAACAATATTTTACCGTGTTTTTTAACATATTTTCTTCTGTAGGTATCCAATGGTATGCCATCAATATACTTCATTGCGAGATAGAGACCGTGTTGTGAATCGGTAAAAAGACCGTACACCGGACAGATATGTTGATGTTGTAACGCATGGACTTTCTTAAACGAAGAACGTACCAAGTCTATCGCTTCCTGAACATGTTGAATTTCTTTCGGTATAAATTTAAGAACAACAAATCGATCGGCAGTTTCATCGTATGCTTTCCATGCTTCGCCCATTCCACCGCGTCCAAGTCTTTTTTCGAGACGAAAATTCTCTCCGAGTAAATAACCCGATGAAAAAGCACTTGGTTCCTGTGACGTGGAAACATCAACATAATTTGTTTCGCTATGTTCACGCTCATTATTATACATGACCGTTGAATCATTAGGATTAGAAGAAGACATTATTCACTGAGTAGTATTTGAGGTAACGAACCGATTTCAATGTGGTAACATCAGTAGCCATTTACCATAATATTGTCGGTAAAATATTTTATTTTATGTTCAATATTATAATTTTGTAACTATTCACAGTATGAATCAGATTCACGCCGGCAATTGGAGGTTTCATTCCGTTTTGGTGCGACGGTAGGTGAAAGCCTTTCGGAGAAACGTTGCCTACCTTTTACGGAAATCTGTATCTTGACGAAAATTCCACTGACTAATTACAAAAAATTGAAAAAAGAAAGGAAAGAGTGAAAAATACACAATTAAAATATCATAACATAATACTAACTACGTACAAGAGTTTTTTAGAAAGTTCTCTTTAAAGTAAATATTTAATATAGTACATTGCGTCGAGATAGTTCATAATAGGTTTATAATCAATGGTTTAACATCAATTCTTGTTCTCAGTGAGTAGCGAGTTTTGAGGAGTGAACGGGAGAGTGAACAACTGCCTAAAGGACTGCTTTTCTCGAAATATCCTTCTTGCATTCACTTGATTGATGTTTTATTAAATGACGATGAAATTTTTTTTCGAGTACGAACTACACGAAAAAACAAAATACACGAAAGAGTCAAAACAACAATTTCGTATTTTTTGTGATTTCGTATGTTTCGTACTCTCAAAAAAATTCCGCTGAAAAGTTACACAAAATGTACTTTGGAAATCAAAAATATTGTCGTGTATTCAGATCAGTAACATATTAGTCGAGCGTAAATAATGGAGAGTGGAGAGTGTCACATGCGGAATTGATACCGTTACGGCAAT
>JAITBS010000473.1 GCA_031283515.1 Planctomycetaceae bacterium | reverse complement strand
CTTATCTCAAATTATTTTTTCCGCATTGGACAAAACCTGAATACGTTCAAGGTAACGAATTTCAAGCGTATTGTTTAAGACACGCATTTGAAATGCGGCGGATTATTCGGCAACAACTCGGCATACTCGACCCAAACGAATATGCAGGAAAAAATTTTACGGAGATTAAATTAAAACAATTGTAATAACGTGGCAAAAAAACAACTCCGATGCCGTTTTTGCGAAGAACAAATCGACAAAGACACAAAAGCATTGAACAGGAAATTGATTAACCACAATCAACCCGATGAAGCATTGGTTTGCCTAAAATGTATGGCGGAAACATTAGATTGCACAGTCGAAGATTTACGCGACAAAATAGAAGAATACAAGTATAATGACTGTACATTATTCAGATGAGAAAATCAAATTTATCGTTGTAGTTTCTTGATAATAACTTTCATTTTATAGCGATTGAATATTATTCCAATGAAAAATCAATACTTAAAACAACTGATTATTGACGGATACCCTAATGGTTTTTCCTTTGAGCCGACCGCGTTACGTTTAGTTGAAGGGAAAATCGGCTATATGCCGGATGAAATTGATCTTGGTGAGATGCAACAAGAAATGTTTCAACGTCAAGATGGGATGTACTTGTTTTGCGAACATGTTGCCGATATCAAAACACAAAAGGAAATTATCAATACTTCTAAAGAATGGATTGGTAACTTTGGTTGTTTTGCTCTTGAGACGTTACAGAAAAAATATGAACAAAAAATCAAAAACATAGCAAATATTGATGATTTTGCAGTGTTTGTTGAGGAGTTACTTTTTCCGTTCGAAGAATGTAAAACAATTGATTATCAACATATCTATTTAACTCGTTCCACTAAAATAAGTAAAGATACGGCATTACAAAAACTTGCTGACCAAATTATCAATATTATTGACGAAAAATACAGTGCAACGGATTACGAAATCATTGAGAGGATACCGGCACTGAATAGTGAATTATTAGCAGTGGTAGTCAAAAAGAATATACCAAACATAATGAAAACAGTGAATGCTGAAACCGTTTGTTATCAAAAATTTGAAGGCAATTTACCGGATGATTTGAGTGAAAAGATCCGCGAAGCAATCGACAAACTCAAAAGTGTCAATTTGCCGGATAACCTAGAGTCACTGTATATCGTTTTATCATTAGAATACAATTACAATTTTTTAGAGAGGTATAATCTTAATTGGTCTGAGTTCAAGCGGATTATCGCATACTATGAAGAAGAAAATTATGAAGACGAAAGTTACGATGAAGAAAATATTTCAGGAGAAATTGATAATAAAACGGATTTGTCAGATCATGAACCAGAAACCGATGATTTTGTTTACCGTCCCAAAAAGCTCAAAATTTCGAAATCGGTCAATACTTCACACCAATACACACCAGCACCGGCATTTCGCCGTTTTTATAAAACATACGGACGATTACCAACTAAAGAAGAGTATCTTAAATTTAAAAAAGAGAATGGAAAACCGTTTACACCACATGGGGCTTTGGTCCAATTTGGGTACTTGAAAACTTGGCTGAATAAGAATAAACCCACTGATGATTGGTAATGGAGTACAATTATTTTTTTGAAAATTCTGTTGAACGAAGGGTTTAAGTAAATATTTACTGACACAAATTAAATGTATTCTTATAGTTGGGACGAAGACACTCACGGTTATGAATTGACGACGCAAACGGGAAAGTTCGTTGCCAACGAAATTCGTCCTGTTTTTGCCGAAGAACTTGAACTTCTGCAATTCGACCAACGTTTCGAGTATAACAAAAAAGAAACCGCTCCATTGATGTGGGCGCAGAAAAATATCTTTTGGGCAGACGGTGAAAAAGTCGCGCAACTCAATAAAATCGAACATGGAAAATCAATTACCGCCGAATATTTTTTTGACAAGAAAAAGAAATTGCATCCTGTAGATGTTTCAAAAATGATTAACGTCAATACGGAGATTATGGACGCGCTTGTTTTTGATACGCTCAAACGAATCAAAGAGATGTTTGATCAATACGCTAATAATATTCCTTACATTGCTTTTAGCGGAGGTAAAGATTCGGTTGTATTA
This sequence comes from Planctomycetaceae bacterium, assembly GCA_031283515.1. GTDB lineage: Bacteria > Planctomycetota > Planctomycetia > Pirellulales > Thermoguttaceae > WRKP01. The sequence goes on along the minus strand of JAITBS010000473.1, from coordinate 3,251 downwards.
CTTGACCTTTGTCATAGGGTTTTACCGTTGAATGTTCCGGTTGTGTTTAGCGATACTAATATGGAATTACCCGACACTTACAAAGTGTGGGATGAAATTCAAAAACGATATCCTGAACGAAAATTTATAAAAGCTCAAGCGGACAAATCGGCGATTGAAAATTGGCGTCTTTTTGGACCGCCGAGTCGTGTTTTGCGTTGGTGTTGTAGCGTTCATAAAAGTACTCCGGCAATACTTGTGTTGCGTAACTCGTTAATGTCAAATTTTAATTCCGTGTCAAAATTCCTTTGTTTTGTAGGAATTCGCAGCGATGAAAGCGCACGTCGGAGTGAATATGAAGATATTGGCGATGGTAAAAAAAATAATAATCAAGTGCAAGCAATGCCGATTCTTGAGTGGTCGGCGCATGAACTTTGGTTATACATTTTTCAAAAAAAATTGATTATCAACAAAGCGTATCGGAAAGGATTACAACGCGTTGGTTGTATTCTCTGTCCGATGTCAAGTGATCGTCATACAATCTTCTGCAACAAGTTGTATCCTGAGCAAACTACCCAATTTGTGGAAGAGATAATCAATTCCTCCAATCGAAAATTTTCCTCAAAAAATGATGAAAACGATTTTGTTTATCACGGCGGCTGGCATGCTAGAAACAACGGCGTTTTTCTCAAAGAAATACTTGACTTTCCGATTTCCGAACAGAAGGATTCACAGTTATTTTTTACGCTTCCTCTGGGTAAACACAAAACAGTTCTCGAATGGTTAAAGATTTTCGGAAGAATTGAAAAGATGTGTGTTGATTCGGTTACATTATTCTCCGATTTGTCTTCGAATTGGATATGTTATGCTGAACATGGAAAAATCAAAATATCAATTAAAAAACACAAATACTCTGAACAAATTACTTTTCAATTTTTACAAGATAAACCGGATAACAAACTTATTTCACATTTGTATCGTATCATTTACAAAACAATTAGTTGTATTGCTTGTAAAGTGTGTCAGGTGGAATGTCCCAGTGGGGCATTGACCTTTTTACCACAAATTCATGTTGACGAAACAAAATGTATTCATTGTTTCAAATGCAATAACCAAGACAACGGTTGTTTACGATTTTATTCAAAACGAAACTCAAAAGGTATCAAAATGAGTATTTCAGGTGTTGGTAATTATCAGACTTTCGGTTTAAAACCCGATTGGATTGCCGAATTATCGCAAAAGCGAGGGGATTTTCGTACAACAACTTTGCTCGGAAAAAATATGATTCAATCTGCGCCCTATTGGTTTCGAGAAGCAAAACTTACGCAAGACGGAATCGCCATAAAGCCCACTAAATTATTAGATGTTGCCGAAAAACACGGCTTTGACAGTTCATTTCTCTGGCAGTTTATTTGGATAGGACTTGTCAATCATTCTTCGCTTGTGAAGTGGTTTATTTGCCATACTATTTTAAATAAAACGATTGATATGGATGAATTAAACATTAAATTCTCTGATGTTGTTTCATCGGTTGGAACGCGAAAAAACGCTTTATCTTCGTTAAACAACTTGTTAAAAAATTCACCGCTTGGTTATGGAGATATGCCTCTTGTGCGTTTAGGAATGAAAGGTAAAACGGTAAGATCACTAACACGTTTACCGGTTGTACCGCATAATTTAGTTGTTCTTTATGGTTTGTATCTAATGGGTCAATTGACGAAACGTAATTCATTTACGATACGGGAAATGTTGAGTGCGGATTTCGAGATGCCGTGTGTTTCGCCGCTTTATGCGTTTGGTATTGAGCCTTCTGAATTTCAACGAATTTGCAATGGTTTGTCGAGTAAGTATCCTGATTTTTTATCAGTATCGTTCACGCTTGGTTTGGACGAAATACGCTTAAACAACTCAAAAACGATTGACGACGTGTTGGACCTGATATTGAATTGTTAATTAAATCGTAATAATAAAGGAAAGTTAATTTCCTAATCTGATACATCTTTCATAAAAAATAATTTTAAACGAAAGTTGAAAAATGTAAAAATCCCTAAAATTCAAATAGGAAAATAATATTTAAAACATTTATTTACTCGTTTAAAGGTTAAATCATTTACATTTCGGAAATAATGAAGTATAATTTCTAGGAAAGATGTAGTATTCAATTATTCAGTTGTTTATTATTTAACTATTTATTACTCATTATTAACTAACAATGAAATTAGCGGCTAAATTATTGGAAGTGACGAAGGAATATATACTCAAGGGTGAGACGGTTCGGGCGTTACGTGGAGTTAGTATGGAAATACCCGAAGGAGATTATGTTGCAATTATGGGAGCATCCGGTTCAGGAAAAAGTACCATGCTCAATTTACTTGGTTGCCTTGATCGCCCCTCAAACGGAAAAATCTGGCTCGGTAACGATGACGTAACAACATTGAATGATTATCAACTCTCCAATATTCGTGCGTCACGAATTGGGTTTGTGTTTCAATCGTACAATCTGATTCAACAGTTGACGGTCTTAGAAAATATCGAAGTACCGCTTTTTTATCAGGGGCAAGTAACTTGGAAATCACGAAAACGTTGTGTTGAACTTGCTGAAATGGTTGGTTTGGCGAACAGGCTTGGTCATCGTCCGATGCAACTTTCCGGCGGACAACAACAACGGGTTGCTATTGCTCGGAGTTTAGTGAATGATCCTTATTTTATCCTTGCCGACGAACCAACAGGTAATCTCGACTCAGTAACAACAGAAGAAATTCTCCAACTTTTAGACCGGCTTAATGAAGAAGGACGAACAATTATTCTTGTAACACATGAATCCCATGTTGGTAATCGGGCTCACCGTGTTATCTGGCTCAAAGACGGCAACATCGAATCAGAAGTATTCAACCGCCAGGAAGAAGGGTAATAGAATATTAATAGTAACTGTTTATTTTATTAACCGCTCAAATACTTCATTCAACGATACCTCTTGTCGTAATATTTATGAAGTTTTGTAATATATCAGTGGAATAATTCATTTTTCGATTTTCACCCCAGTGGAACTCCAAAGGTAGTCAACGTTTCGCCGAAACGTTTTAAACAATACGGTGATAGCCGACTTGACCCTGTTAACGGACGGAAATGAAGGACTCACTGCGTACAACACACGGTTACAAATATCTCTTTTTGTCAATTCGATCTTTCTCAATAACTTTGTTGCTCACTTGACAAATCCATGTTAATTTTTTATAGTGTCCATTATATTGTGTCCCGCATCCACAAAAAGG
>JAITBS010000404.1 GCA_031283515.1 Planctomycetaceae bacterium | reverse complement strand
AGTTGATAGTGGAGAGTTCGCACGCGGATTCAAAACGTTTTGGTCGTAATCCGCTTGCGAACTATCCACTCTCCACTATCAACTCTCAACTATTCCATCGCCCTTTCAGGGCTACTTTGTTTATCTACAAAAATTCCACTGATAGATTACAATAATTTTTTGACGAAATATTAGATTTTCAGAGGTGTCCCTAAAACAAGGAAAATCACTCATCAGGACCTCGTAACTCTTTTCCACGAAAAAAACAAAAACATCGCAAATACTGAATCGTTATGTTTTTTTTCGCAATTTTGGTTGTTCGGCAAATCTGTCGGCATCAACAATTGGTAAATTTGGGATTAAAAACTGCCTATTTTATCAAATATCTTGTGAACATTAGGAAAGTTTTTTTCTAAGTATTGATTACTTAACTGATTTTCGGTTAAGTTTTCTCTGCGGCATGGACGATAAAATCTTAAAGGCTCGAAATCTTGAGCAAACGACTATTATTGGTACACAATATTGAACATTACGAACTCAGGTAGGAGGAAGGCAATGCGATTCGTTTTAGTTCCGCTCATATTCGCCGCAATTTTGGCAATTGCGCCCACTGCGGTTCTCGCCAACAGTAATCAGGCAGCAGCAGAAAAAATTGCTGCCAGTTTGGGAGATCGCTTCCCTGGTTACGATATTGCTGTTTCCTATCAAAACGGAAAAGTTCGGTTGGTTGGTCAAGTTAGTTCGCTTGAGATGGCGAATCAAGCGGTAGAACATGTTAAACAAATTTCCGGTATTAAGATAACTAATATTGACAATGGTTTACGAGTTGCCGGAACATTGGCGGTTCCAACCAATGCGGTAGTAGCACCGGTTCAGGTGTCTCCGACAGAACAGAATGTTCAAAACCGTTCGGCAGCAACTCCATCAACAACAGCCAAACGTTCTATTTGGTCGCCAACTCCTGTAACACAACCTCAAACTCAGATTGTTGCAGCACCTATTCCGATGCCGGGACGTGCAGAACCATCTCAGGCACTTGTTGTCCAGGTTTCCAACCACAATCAGCAACCCAATACACGTCAGGCTGCTCAGACAAACGCTAATACTGTTCCGGCAGAATATGCTCAATATGCACAGCCTTACGGACATCATTATCAAGTACAACAACAGTTTGTTCCTCAAGAGCAAGGACAGGGAATGCCGATGGCTTATCACCCCGAAGCCTATGGACCGCAAGGTCCCTTGCCTGGACAGTATAATCAACCCAATTTACCGGATTATGCATGGCCTAGTTATGCCTGTTATCCGAATTACGCTGAAGTCTGTTATCCGAAACAGTATTCACCCAAAGCGTGGCCTTATATTGGTCCCTTTTATCCCTATCCGCAGGTTCCGCTTGGTTGGCGAAAAACAACTCTCGAATGGCATGACGGTTGGTGGTGGCTGGATTTTGATGATGGAGCACCCAATGGTCCTTTTTCTCCGCTTTTCCGACAACCAGTACGTTACACTTATTAGTTGACAATGTAAACAGGTTTCAGGAAATAATAAATGAAAATAGATGTTGAGTATTTGTAATATTATGTTTAGTAACAAATTCAATGTATCGATAAAAATTGGGAATTCTAATAGTATTTCCGTGAGTCATATTATTTATAGAATGAAGTCTTTTATTGGTGTTATCGGCGGAAAATTACTAAATGACGGACTTATCAAAAAAGCCGAAAAAATCCGCAAGTTCTGTTTTCGGATGGGACGATAGTGAGAATAGGAAGGGATTCAATTCGAATCAAAACCGTAATCATCAGGTTACGGTAAAACATCTCAATAGATATTCAATTTGTCGAGGATGGACAGATGATGAAAAAACTTGTTCTATTCGGTTTTGCCGGACTGGCTCTTTCCGCAATCGTTACAACAACGGGTTGTCTGACCGCCGGACCGACACTTGGTGTTGCGAGTATTCCTGTTCCTGTAAGTCCGCATTTACAGCAAGGTTATGAAGACTTGGCGTTTGAAAAGGAACGTTACAACAAAGTTGCTATTTTGCCGCCGATTACCGATTCGGATCATCACGCATTGGATCCGCCTTCGGATGATCAGATTGTACGGCAACTTGAAAAAATTCGTCCGGTTGCCGGTTCTGTTCCCGGAACGGAAACAACTTACCGTAACATCAAAGGATTTACCAAAGAACTGATTGCCGATTACGTTGATCCGCCGCGTGTCATGCCGCTCGTGGGTCCTGTCCAATTACATCACGCTCATTATAAATGTACCGTCTATTTCGAAGAAACAACAAATGTCGGCTGGCCCATTCCGTACACCATCAAAAACGAAGATGCAATGGAAGTATTTTATATTGATCTTGACCATCTCCATCGTGTTGCCGGCGGACAGGTTGATGTTCCGAATATGTAATTAGTGTGTAACTATTATTCCGTCGCATTTTTAATTTTTCTTCTTCACTCCGAAGTGGTTGAAGAAGAAAATTGACACCGAATAGTTACAAATACTCTATGAAAATCTGCGTAATCTGCGGACTAAGAATAAGCTGTTACGATGGAAGTTCTTTTGGCGTTGGGATCGAATTTGGGCAATCGGCGGGAAATATTGGAATCTGCCTGGAAAGAAATCGGTCATCTTCCGGAAACAAAAACGTTGCGAATGAGCCGGTTTTACGAAACTCAACCGGTTGGCGGTTCGCCCAATCAACCGGAATTTCTCAACGCAGCCGGTGTTATCGAAACAACATTATTGCCGCAAGTCTTGCTTGAAAAACTTCAGGAAATCGAAATCCGATTCGGGAGAGTTCGGAAAGAACATTGGGGTCCGCGAACATTGGATATTGACATTCTTCTTTACGGCGACCAAATTATTGCAACACTGACATTGACGGTGCCGCATCCTGAAATGTTACGGCGGCGTTTTGTGTTGGAGCCGGCGGCGGAAATCGCCGCTGAAACCGTACATCCCGTAACAGGAAAAACTATTCGGGAACATGACCGGTATCTTGATGCGTTTGAAATTGGAGAACAAAAATAGTGGATTCTAGTTACAAAAAAACTCATCGATAGTGGCATTGGACTAGTTAATAAGTGTTGCATACGTAATTTTTACCGAAGCGGTTATAATTCCGCATGTGAACTCTCCACTCTCCACTATAAATTATCAACTATTGTAATATATCAGTGAAATTTTTGTTTTTCGATTTTCACTATATTGACATCGCCTGTGCGTAGAAAATTTCCAAAGGGATGGAAATATGATAAAACACAATTACGATGATTGACTGATACGATGATTACTTATATTCATCACAAAAATTATCAAGAGTGTAAAACTAAACAGAAAATAATTATAGTATGAAAATTAAAAGTACAAGTATTCGTGAGATACCCATTGACAAACTTTCACAAAAAAGTGTCCCGCGAACTCTTGTACTTGACCGTTGGATTCTTGTTTTTGTTACGGATTTTTTGCCGTGTTATGATGCGAACAACCCAGATCAATGATCGCCCATTAATACACCAAGTGTTTTGGCAATATCAACAAAATGAGCGGTACGGTCTGCAAGCGGAAAATCAACTCCGGCTTCGAGCAATTCCTTAAACTGTTGCGAATTTTTGGCAATCGTATAATTAATACGAACACCAGCATCTTTCAAGGCTTTCATTTCCTCTGGAGAACCAAGTTTTCCCATAAGTTGTATAAATTCGCACTTCCATTCAATTGTTTCCCGAATATATTGAGAAATATTGTCACGCCGTTCCATATTGCAAATTTTGATTTGAGGATATTTCTCTTTGACTGTCAAGGCATCTTTACGTTTACAAGCCAAAAACGCCTGATGTTCCCGTTTTTTTTCAACAATGATCGCCGCAATTTCAATAGGATTCGAAGCGTAAACATGAATATTGATCCAAATATTTTGCGGTAACGAATTGAGTGCTTCTTCAAATGTGGGAACACGCGTTCCGATAAACCGTTCCCCTTTTTTGATTCCGGCATCAAGAGTTCGGATTTCTTCCAATGTCAAATCGGTTGTTTTACCTGTACCGTTGGTGGTTCGATCAACCGTGGCGTCGTGCATAATGATGAGTTGATTATCTTTGGTTCGCCGGACATCAAACTCAACTTGAGCAGTTCCCAAACGTACCGCTTCCTGAAATCCAATCACCGTGTTTTCCGGAAAAACACCGTTTTCACCGCGATGGGAACAAATACCGCGTTGGGGCAATATTTCGTCAGACCCAATCACAGGATGACTAAAAATAAACAGAAACAAAATTGTCAAAAATAAATTAAGTGTTTTCATGGTTTTCTCCAATTAGTTAAAATTAGTTAAAATTAGTTGATTTTTGTTGATTAAAGGATAGTCAGTAAACTTCGAATGTCAATTCGTTGTTTTTCTTTTCAATGGTACATTCAAGCGGGGTTGATTCTGCGTTTGCAAACACCGTATTGAACAACATTTTTTCATCCGGCGGAACTTCATCGCCGCGAAAGGTTATTTCGTATTTTGAAACGAGAACTTTGAATCGTCCTTCTGGAACTCCTGAATAGATTCCCTGAGTTTTCATTTCCGCAACACCGTTATTTCCCGTAACACCAATAGCATCCCATTTACTGTCCAGATTGATCAAACTAACCGATGTTTCGGTTACCAGTTCATTTTTGAACATAATTTTGATTTTACACGGATACCGTTTGGGCAAGTCATCTGGTAAATGACTGCTGCAACCGGAAAATAACGTTAAAACGAATATCCAAACAAAACAATAAACGTATTTTTTCATAATAAAAATTAAAAGTAAAGTAGAAATTTTCTATTCTTGTAAAAGGATTGTTCTATCGCAATGACTCGCCGCCTTGCCGAGTTCCATACGCTCCCCAGACACCAAACGGTGATGCTCCCGATGCGGTTTGGAGTGAGGCGACACCAATGATTTTTCCGTAATCAATCGTTTCCGAAATAAACGTTACCGAAGCATCCGTAAAGGCAGCATTGACACCTCCCGGATGATAACTTGTCGGCGGAAAAACACCGCTAGTGTAACTGGCTTTAGCGGCACAAGACGGACCGTTTGGAGGATAAATCGTTGAAAAACCGGTATTCGCAACCCGACCATCGAAAATAAACAGTCCTCGTTGTGTTGTAATATGACTTCCTCCGGTCAATCCCGGTTTCATTGTTATGGCATCAAGATAAATGTCATAGCATTTCCCGATATTACTGGTTAATCCTGAAACATATTCGATACCGCCCCGAATTAGATCACAATCGTCATGAGGAGTCGTTGCTGTTTCGGAAAGAAAAATGGTGTTACTGGAACCATCGAGACAACTCTCGAAACCATACCAGATTTGGTTCCCAAACATTCCACGCGTACTCTGATTTGCAGCAATGGTGTGATTATTGTTGTAAAGATCGCCAAACGAATGGGTGTAGGAAATTCTGGCATTTTGGTATTGTGTTCCCCAATAACCGGTAGCAAATCCGGGATTTTTTACTTCGGGGTCGGAAGGGCATTCGAATGTTGAAATGCGTGTTCCGAAAAACTCCGCATATTCTGATCGAATACCGGAAGTGTAAAATGCCGGTGGAATCTGCGAATGAATCGTACCACCAACAACCGCTGTATATTGAGCGTACCGTGATGCCTGCTCAATAAATGGAAGAACATAAACCGCTGGACCCCAAGTATGGTTTCTGGAAGTATCGGGTTTATCATCGGTTGCGGTTGATGAAACGGGACCTGATCGACCAGCAGGAAAACTTTGGTGAACATCATGGTAAAGATGAAACGCCAAAGCGTATTGTTTCAGATTGTTAGCACAAGTTTTTCGTCTTGCGGCTTCCCGTGCTGCTTGCACGGCAGGCAACAGAAGAGCGATTAACACGCCGATAATCGCAATCACCACACGAAGTTCGACCAATGTAAAGCCGAACGGTGAAGAGCGAAGAAGTTGTAAGGCTTGTCGTCTGAAATGGAGTTCCATTTTTTTATTGATATTGACTTAATTTTTTGAATTTGTTATTATTCCCATTGTTGTTCTTTTCTATCAACCAAGGAGGAAAAAAGATGTATTCACGTCCTGATGCGAAATTG
>JAITBS010000401.1 GCA_031283515.1 Planctomycetaceae bacterium | reverse complement strand
CAAAAGCCGGATTACGACCAACACGTTAATTTGTAACGGCAATAAAATAGCGGAGAGTTCGCACGCGGAGTAATACCGTTTTAGTCAATACTCCGCTTGCGAACTCTCAACTCTCCACTGTCAACTATCAACTACTCGTTTGACCTACGGTTATGAAAAGGCAACCCCTTCGGAGCGAAGAATCAAAAATAATAATTACACTGATATATTATTAACAAAGCACTAGGCAAATCACAGAGAACCCAAAGTTTACAGAGAAAATATCTTATTTAATTGTATCTTGATAGAGTTAATACATAAAAAATTCGTAATATTTCAGTCTCGATACTCTTTGTGTTCTCTGTGGTAAACAGTAAAACAGGCAATTTACGTTGCGGATTATTTCACTGTCTTCAAAACGTCATCGAGTGCTCCGATGATGTCGTCAATGTGTTCCAGACCAATCGAAAGACGAACCAGATCCGGATTAAGACCCGATTTCTTTTGATCTTCCTCACTTAACTGCGAATGGGTTGTACTTGCCGAGTGAATAATCAAACTTTTAGCATCACCAACATTGGCAAGTAAACTAAATAATTTGATGTTATCCACCAATTTGATTCCGGCATCTTTTCCAGCTTTAAGACCAAACACCACCATACCACCCGCTCCATTCGGTAAATATTTCTTCGCCAAATCGTAAGAAGGATCACCCTTGAGACCCGGATAACGTACCCAAGAAACCTTGGGATGTTTTTTCAAATATTCGGCAACTTTCAATGCGTTCTCACTGTGCCGCGCTGCACGAAGCGGTAATGATTCCACACCTTGCAGGAAAATCCACGCCGCATCAGGAGCCAGTGTCGGTCCCTGATTCCGCAAACCTACCGTCCGAAGACGCAAAATAAACGCCAACGGCGAAAGCGGACCAAGATCATGACCAAAACGTAATCCATGATAACCACGATCAGGTTCGTTGTACAATACAAATTTGGGATTCTTCCAGTTGAATTTGCCATCGTCGATAACTACTCCGCCAATACCTGTTCCATGACCGCCAATCCATTTCGATAAAGAATGAATAACTATATTGGCTCCGTATTCAATAGGTCGTAGAAGAGTCGGCGGAGTGAAAGTTGAATCAACAATAAGCGGTAATTCATGCTTTTTAGCAATCTTAGCGTAACCCTCAATATCCGCAACATCAAGAACCGGATTACCAATTGTTTCGATAAAAATAGCACGGGTTTTATTGTTGATTGCCGCTTCAACCGCCTTGAAATCATTAACCGGTGTAAAACGAGCCGTTATACCCTGATTGGGCAAAATCGCATCGAATTGTGTAAACGTTCCTCCGTATAAATTCGAGGCTGTTACAAATTCGTCGCCTTGTTTCAAAATATTGGTAATTGTAAAATAGACGGCTGCCGTTCCGCTTGATAACGTTAAGCCGGCAGCTCCGCCGTCAAGTTCGGCAAGACGTTTTTCAAGGACATCGTTTGTCGGATTCATGAGCCGTGAATAGATATTGCCAAGTTCTTTTAAAGCAAATAAATTGGCGCCATGTTCCGAGTTTTTGAAGTTATACGCTGTTGTCCGATAAACCGGAACCGCTCTGGCAAGAGTGGTCGGTTCAATTTCTTGACCCGCATGAATGGCAAGCGTTTCAAGATGATATTTTTTCGTCATAAAAATTCTCCTTAGGGGTTCAATGTTGAAATTATATTTGTTTGTTTCGGGTGTAACACATTACACATGAAAATTCAATGGTGTAAAGGCACACGGTTAGGCGTCCTTGCTTAAACCGTGCATCTCTACAAACAGTAACAATAACTTTGACACGGCTCAATCATTAACCAAACTTGAAATGTAAAGTTACATTTTGTATGATCTTGGCAATAATTACGTATTTTGTCAAGTGATTGTGATTTTTTAATTTGAGTTTATTCTGCGAACAGTGCGGTGGAAAGGTATCGTTCGCCGGTATCCGGCAAAATAACAACAATATTTTTTCCTTTGGCTTCCGATCTTTTCGCAACTTCTGTTGCCGCCCACAACGCCGCACCCGACGAAATACCAACGAGCAGACCATCGGTTAACGCAACAGATTTACCGGTTGCGAAGGCGGCTTCGTTTTCGACGGTAATAATTTCGTCGTAAATGGACGTGTTCAGAATTTTCGGAACAAAACCGGCTCCGATTCCTTGAATCTTGTGGGGACCGGGAGTTCCTTTGGACAAGACCGGTGATGCTGAAGGTTCAACCGCAATAATTTTGAGTTTTGGATTTTTTGATTTGAGAAATTCACCGGCTCCGGTAATTGTTCCGCCGGTACCGATTCCCGAAACAAAATAATCGATTTTGCCGTCAGAATCTTTCCAGATTTCCGGTCCGGTTGTTTTTTTGTGGATTTCCGGATTTGCCGGATTATCGAACTGGGCGGGAGAAAAACTTCCCGGAGTTGATTTGAGCAATTCTTCTGCTTTCGCGATGGCGCCTTTCATTCCTTTTGCGCCTTCGGTGAGAACGAGTTCGGCACCGTAAGCCTTGAGCAGATTTCGCCGTTCAACACTCATTGTTTCCGGCATGGTGAGAATAAGTTTGTAACCGCGTGACGCCGCAACCGCAGCTAAACCGATTCCGGTATTACCGCTGGTTGGTTCAATCAGTGTGGCACCGGGTTTGATGACACCTTTTTTTTCTGCATCATCGATCATTGCCACTGCAATACGATCTTTGACACTTCCGGCTGGATTGAAGTATTCGAGTTTCGCGATGATCGTCGCTTTCAATCCGTTCTTTTTTTCATAATTGGTCAGTTCCAGTAATGGTGTTCCGCCAATTAAATCTGTGATTTGTTTCGCAATTTTTGTCATTGTAAACTCCTTTGAGTTGAAATGGGAAAGTAAAAAACCTAAAAGCCTACGGAATTACTATGTCATATAATATTCTTTTCATCGGCTTTGTCAAGACTAGGGTTCAAATATTTTTTTTCAGAAAATCAATTGCCGGAATTGATTAACGTGTCAATACAAAAGAGTTGACGTGGAAGATTATTTTCATAACAACCACGTCAACTCCCCCCAAAAGTCGAAGCAACCAAGAATATTGTTATGCAAGTACCATACCAATTGTTTAGAAATTAGATAACGCTGTATTTTCAAGGGTTTCGCAATTTATTCCCTGAAATTCAAAACGTTTTTTTTGCCAACTGCCTTGATATTTCACGGTTTTCCCGTGAAATATCACCGGACTATGATATTTCACGGCTTGCTGTTTAAGACTTTTATAATCCGTAGCAAAAATTTTGAAAATACAATTTTGGGTAATATATCAGTGGAATAATTATTTTTCGATTTTCACTCCAGTGGAACTCCAAAGGTAGTCAACGTTTCGCCGAAACGTTTTAAACAATAAACAATAAACAATAAACAATAAACAATAAACAATACGGCGATAGCCGACTTGCTCCTGTTGACGGACGGAAATGAAGGACTCACGGCGTACAACACAATAGTAAGCCCAACCGTGGCGACCGTAGGTGAAA
>JAITBS010000170.1 GCA_031283515.1 Planctomycetaceae bacterium | reverse complement strand
GAAGAGGTAAAATGAGATATTTTTTTGTACCATAAAAAGAAGGTTAAAATAGTGAAAACCACGAGAATTTCAGTTTAAAATTTTTGGAAAGTACAGAAAACGTGAACTACATCTATTATTTCAATGCCGCTGTCGATCAAATTGTCGATCAAATTTTGTACCACACCGACAATGTAGTCAGCTTCAAAGAATGAGAATTTCGGCAAAATAAAACTTTACTTAAACGTTGTATTTTACATATTTTTTGTTTTTCTAAAATTCGTATTTTGTGTATTTGTATTCGCAGAAATAAAAAAAACTCATCGACAGTGGCATTGACCTATAAATCGAAAAAACTCAAGAAAAAAATCGTCACTTAATAAAACATCAATCAAGTAAATGCAAGAAGGATATGAAAAAAGGTTTTGAGTCATCAGAGTTGTCTTGTTTTCCGATATCGTCCGATGATGTTTCGGCAGGGTTTCCTTCTCCGGCAGAAAACCATTCCGGCGGAAGTCTTGATCTGACAGCGTATTTAATCAAACATCCCGAAGCCACTTTTTTTCTACGAGTTCGTGGTGATTCTATGACTGGTGCGGGAATTTTTGACGGTGATATTCTCATTGTTGATCGAAGTTTGTCTCCTGTTTCCGGCGATATTGTGATTTCCGTTTTAGACGGCGAATTTACGGTTAAACGGCTCATCATGCGTAACAACGGAACTGTCGAACTACGTCCCGAAAATCCAAGATTCAAACCGTTGCGAATTTACGAAGAATCCCAACTTGATATCTGGGGCGTTGTTACCGGAGCCGTTAAATCATTCCGCTAATACATTCGGGAATCTCTAAAAACTCGTTTTTTTATGAACCACAGAGAACATATTGTTCAAATAGTCCGCAGATTACTCAGATTTTCGCAGATTATTTTACAAAAGTTTATTGAAAATAATCTCTGAATATTTGCGAAAATCTGCGTTATCTGCGGACTAAAAATGGACAGTTACCATTGAAAATCAATGAATAGATAGACCGCAACAACTTTTTTATAGCAATTGGGAGGTTCATTTTTCTGACCGGATTTCAACTCATTTTGACCGGATTTTCGGGTTGACATTTTCTTTCGGAGGAACAATAATAATGCATATCGATAATAAATTCGATACACAATTGAAAACTCAACCGGTCTTTGTAAGAAGAATTACCTTATTATTCCGGTAGGGTTCTCTTTGAAATTCAATTCAACTCAATTCAATACAGGAGAACAACAAAATGGGTAAAATTGGGATTGGTCTCAATTTAGAAGCAATTCGTACTTCACATAAATCGTTTGAGTGGGGTGTTCAGTTTGCTGCGGAGTTAGGTTATGAATATATTGAACCGATGGTACATTGGGGGCGTGAATTATTGAGTGAGGCACGCTATTTTCACAGTGTATCCATGCTTGATGATCCGTTTCGGATTCGGGATTGTGTGGAGAAACACGGTTTGAAATTATCGGCGTTGTCTTCCCATTCGCAACTATCGAAACCGGAAATCGCCGTAGAATATCTAAAACAAGCCTCACGGTTTGCTAAAGAATGCGGTGCGCCAGTCATCAATACGCACGAAGGGCACAAGCAACCCTGGACAACTGAAGAAGAGGATTTTGTCCTGATTAAATATTCAATTGCTGAAGCAGAAAAGATTGCTTCACGGCGCGGTATTAAGATTGGGTTGGAGATGCACCAAACGTATTCGCTAATTCCTGAAAAATATGACCGGATTATGAATCTCGTCAAATCACCATGGGTTGGCGCCAATTTCGATACAGGTAATGCGTATCTTGGAGGTCAAGATCCTGTCAAATGGTTGGACAGGATTAAACATCGTTTGGTTCACATGCATGCCAAAGATATTTCTGTAGAACAATCCGACGCCGAACGCGGTAAAGTAATGGGAACTGCAGTTGGTTGTGCTTGCGGCGATGGAGTGATTGACTGGCAAGCGGTTGTGGCGATTTTACGTTCTTTGCCGCAAGATATTGTGTTGAGTGTTGAGTGCGGTACACTCGATCAAGCCGAACGAAGTATTGCTCATTTGAAAAAAGTAATTTATCAATAAAATGTTAGTACTATTTCAGCAGCATTTCCGTAAAGAAGCGGATTACATAAGGTAGGCGATCTTTTGCCGAAAGGATCGCCTGCCTACAGATTTGTTGCAAAAAAATCTCTGAAATATCACAAAGTTTTTATACGAAGTTATGTTATTTTTTTGTCCAATATGTTTTTCCGTTATGTATTGTCCATATTTGCTCCTTGAACCATTGGCTTCGTTTTTTTAATTCGGGCAACCATTTTTTACGTTCTTCATTACTTGTCCATGCGAGTATATCTTCGCAATGCCGTAACATTGACTGAATAAAAAATCGGTCATAGGAATATGCAGCGTCTGTTAATCCTTTTTCGTAGAACAGATTGATCTTGTTAATTATTATGTCAATACATTCGCATAATCTTTGCGGAGTCCATTGTTTATATTTTTTAGAAAATTCATTGCCAAAACGCAACGTATAAAAATAATACTCACCCAACACAAAAACAACTTTTTCACACGCAAGAAACCATTGAGCTAAAAACGAAATATCCGCGTAACGATTTTCAATACCAAACCGAATATTATCTAATACGCTTCGTTTACATAATTTTCCCACAACTAACGAAGCACAATGCGGACACGTATCAAGACATTCCAACCAGAAATCTTTAGCCGGAAAACAACCCGTCAATTTGAACGGACGTTGAATCGGATCAGGATAGGATATTTCATAACCGGATTCCGGTGAAATAATTATTTCGTTGAGTATTGCTAAGTCCGCTTTATTTTTTGTTAATTCTTCGTGTAATTTTGCGAACGTTTCAGGGCGGATAAAATCATCACTGTCAACAAATGCGACATATTCGCCGCTTGCGTTTTCAATACCTTTATTACGAGACGCCGCAACTCCGGCATTCGCTTGATGAATTACTTTCACCCGTTTATCCTGATCGGCATAGCGATCACAAATTGAAACGCAACTGTCTGTCGAACCGTCGTCAATTAGCAAGACTTCAATATTCTCGTAACTCTGTTGAATAATCGAATCAACGCATTTCTCCAAATATTTTTCTGTATTGTAAACCGGCACAATAACTGAAATTTTTTTGTTCATGATTTTTTTATATTTGAATTATTTTTTTGTGGAAAGCAGGATGTCCACAAAACGACGAGTACCGGCGTAACGTAAACTCCGACAAGAGTTTCCATTAACATTCCGCCGAATACCGGCGTTCCGATTGCGTTTCGGCAAACTGCTCCGGCACCGGTTGCCAGTACCAACGGAACAACGCCAAGAATAAACGCAAATGACGTCATCATAATCGGACGTAATCGTTTTCTGCCGGCATAGACCGCTGCATCAACTCCAGAACGTCCATTATGGTATTGTTCAACGGCAAATTCCGTAATGAGAATCGCATTTTTAGCGGATAAACCAACCATTAAAATAAAACCGATTTGAGTATAAATATTTATTCCAATCATCAACAATGTTGACGCCGTCAATGCGCCGGCAATTCCCAACGGAACTGCCATTAAAATCACAATCGGTGTTGTCCAGCTTTCATACTGAGCGCACAACACAAGGAACGCAAAAACAAGACATAAAACCAATAGAATCGTTGTTGTATTACCGGCAGCCGCAGCGTGATAAGTGACTCCCGACCACATAAAACTGTAATTGGGATAACTTTTCATAACCTGTTCAATTGCCTCCATTCCTTTACCGGACGGAACTTTGTATTGCAACTGACCTTGAATTGTTGCACTAGGAAAAAGTTGATAACGCTTCAATAGTTGCGGTCCCACCGTTTCCCGAATTTCCGCAACAGAACGTATCGGAATCATTGATCCATTGGGATGTCTGAATTGAGCATCCAAGACATTATTAGGATTGGTTCGGTAGTCGCCAATCGCTTGCATGTAAACCGAGAAATTATTATTAAATTTAGTAAAGTTATTGACATATACCGAACCATAATAACCGGTTAATGTTGTTGCCAGTTCGTTCATTGATGCACCCAACTTCATGAGCTTTTCACGGTCAATGTCCAAAACATAACGCGGCGAATACGGTGAAAATGTTGAATTAACTCCTGCAAACAATCCGGTTTCTTGTAATTGTTTACAAATATCCTGTGTTGTTTTGTAAAGTTCGTCCTGTCCTTTACCGTTACGGTCAAGAAGTTGAAATTCGATACCGCCGACAGTTCCTGAAGCTCCCGGCGCAGGCGGCGGAATGACAAGAACTTTGGCATCCATAAATCCCAACATTTTCGGATACCATTTCAAAAACATTGGGAATAATGTCAGTTCATTATTTTGCGGTCTTCCTTCTTTCGGTTTGATTCCGAATAACAATAAGAAACGTTCAAGACGAGTCTGATACCTTTTATCCCAAGGCTCCAAAGTAATAATACCAAAAGCAGCGTTGGTTGCCGTCCCGTCGAAAAGTGAAACACCTTCAACAAAAGTGATATTCTTAATACCAGCTTTATCCGCTTCAAATATGGCTTGTATCTCTTCAACAACTTCGCGGGTACGTTCCAAAGTTGCGCCGTCCGGCAACTGGATTACACAAAATAACATCCCTTGATCTTCACTCGGTATAAAACCGGACGGCAAAACTTTGAACGCCGCCAATACCAATCCAAGTAATAAGAACCAAAAAAACAATACCGTTATTTTATGGGCAATAAACCAATGAATTGTTCGGTTGTAAAAATTTGAATAACCGTCGAAAAAATAGTTGAACCATCGGAATAAAAAGTTCCTTTTCTTTTTTTCAATACTTTTACGCAACAAAATAGCCGCTAACGCCGGTGCAAGCGTCAACGCACAAATCGTTGAAATCCCGACCGAACCGGAAATCGTTAACGCTAATTGCCGATAAATTCCGCCGGTCATTCCTGTTGCCATTGAAGTTGGGATAAATATTGCCATTAAGACGAGAGTGGTTGCGATAACAGGACCGGTAACTTCAGTCATTGCTTTGCGTGCCGCTTCGTAGGACGACAAACCTTCTTCATCAATAATCCGTTGAGTATTTTCGATAACAACAATAGAATCATCAACCACAATACCAATTGCAAGAATTAAACCGAAAAGCGTAAGTATGTTGATTGTAAACCCGAGCGTCCACATAATAAAAAAACAACCAATCAATGATACCGGTATTGTTATAATTGGTATCAATGCCGCCCGCCAACTTTGCAGAAACAAAAATACAATCACAATAACAATCACAACACATTCTATTAACGTACGTTTCAATTCATTGAGTGAAATATTGATAAAATCTGATGCGCTAAAAGCAATATTGTAAGTGATTTCCTTCCCGAACAGTCCTTGCTTTTCGTTCATATTTTTGAGGATATTCTCAACATTTTTCGTGACTTTAAGAGCATTGGAGCCGGACATTTGATAGACGGCGGCAGATATTGCCGGAATACCGTTGTAGGTCGAATCCGTCTGATAACTCATAGAACCAAGTTCAATGACTGCAATATCTTTAAGCCGAAGAATCGTATTATCATTTTGATCGGTTCGCAAAACGATATTTTCAAATTGCTCGGTTTCGGTAAACTGACCTTGAACGATGAGCGGTACATTGAACGCGGCGTTTACCGGCACAGGCGGACTGCCAATCCGACCGGAGGCAACATCAATATTTTGAGTCCGTAACGCCAACAGCGTCTCGCTCACGGTAACTTTCCGAGCCGCCATCAATTCGGGATTTAACCAAATCCGCATACTGAAATCCATCGCATTGAACACGACAACATTACCAACTCCCTCTGTCCGTATTAATTGATCTTGAACATTTATTTTTACAAAATTGGCAAGATAAAGAGTTCGTTTTTTGGTTTCTTCGCGGGACAATTTTTTTCCTTGCTTATAATCTTCCAAATCTTGCGGATTATAAAACGAGAGAAGAGTCAACATTGTCGGCGATGCTTTACTGACGGTAACTCCCGCTTCTCTAACAGCACCGGGCAATGCCGGCAATACGGCGTTCAGTCGATTTTGAACGAGCATTGCTGCGATATTGGGATCGGTTCCTGCTTGAAAAGTTATGGTGAGGGACATACTGCCGTCGCTGGTACAGGACGAAGACATGAACAACATCCGTTCAACACCGTTGATTTGTTTTTCAATCGGAACCGCAACTGTATTCGCAATTGTTTCGGCGTTTGCTCCGGTATAATAAGCGGAAACAGTGATGGTAGGTGTTCCGACATTGGGAAATAGATCGACCGGCAAAAGAGTATAAGAAACAATGCCGCCAAGCAGAATAATCAACGAAATGACACTGGCAAAAACAGGTCTTTTAATAAAAAAATGAGAAAAGGACATTAAAATTATTTATGGAAATCGTTCAAAAATGAAAGGCTGCAAGATTTCGGAATGCCGCCTTAAATTAAATAAAAAAAAGTAATATTTCAGCAGAATTGAACAAATTCGTTCAACACAACAGAAATATCCGAATGGACATTTATTTTTTTTCTGTATTGTTTTCATTATTTTCGTTTTCATTATTTTTGTTATTTTCATTTTCATTATTTTCATTTTCATTATTTTTGTTTTCGTTATTTTCATTTTTTGGTTCTTTGTCATTGCTAACGATATTAACTTTGGCGTCATCACGGACATTTTGTATTCCGCGTACGACATATTGTTCACCTTGTTGTAATCCTTTTAGGACAATCCGTGTATTATCGGGTTGTATATCACCGAGTTCGACATTCCGGCGGTGAGCAATATTTTTATCATCGACCACAAAAACATAGTGTTGATTTAAGTCAATACCGATTGCTTCTTGGCGAATAATGACTGCATTTTTGTGTATCCTTCTTAAGATTCTGATTCGGCAAATTTCACCAGGCAACATTTCATAGCGAGGATTGGGGATTTTTCCGATGATACGAAATGTTCCGGTGGAAGAATTGATGACATTATCTAATGCATATATCTGACCTTTGAACGGATAATTTCCTGCATAGGGGGTGGAATTTTTGAAAAATCCCATTTCGATTTCAACAGGTTTTGGTGGTTCGGTTTGTGTTTCTTTTGTTTTCAGATATTCTTCAAGTAGGGTATGAAAATTGGAATCGCTGATAGAAAAAACGACTGCCATTGGATCGAGGGCGACGATTGTGGTGAGAACGGTGTTACTGGTACCTGGTCCAACGAGATTTCCGACGGCGATATCGGCGAGATTAGTTTTTCCGGTGATGGGGCTATTGATTTGGGTATATTTGAGGTTTAGTTCCGCTTGAGCGAGAGCGGCTTCTGAATCTTGTACGATAGCGACAGCTTGATCTCTTGTTGATATATCTGTTTGCAGATCTTGATCGGTTGAGGCATTTTGTGCTCGTAATTGGCGTGTTTTTTCTAGGGTTGATTCTGCCAATGCTAATTTTGCTTTGTTGGCATTGAGTTTTGCCTGAGCTGATTGCATTGCGATTAGGTGTGGTGCTTGCTCGATTAAGAAGAGTGGTTTACCTTCGCCGACGATTTCACCTTTTTCGTAAAGTCTTTTTTCTAAAATACCGGTAACACGTGCGGGAATTTGAATTGTTTGACTGGCAACAGTTTCTCCGGTTGTATAAAAGTATTGTGGAACATCCCGAACAAGAACCTCTTCCATACAAACATTAGGAACGGGAGGCTGCGGCATTTGAAAATGACACGATGCAGCAAACAGTAAAGACAACACAATCAAAAAATGAATCCGAAACAGATAATTCATGGTGAATGAAACGGTTGAAGTATTCATAAAATATCTAGAATATTGTAAGCAATAAATAATACTGACGGTATTTTCTCAAGAACGATAGCATAACGAATAATCACAAATAATATTCCATATTTTTTTAGAGTCAAGTGGGAGACTATAGAGAACAAGGGGAGTATTCTTACTGAAAATGCGTCATTTTCGCCTGAGAATGCGGTCGGTTTTAGTGAATAGTTATGAGTGAATAGTGAATAGTGTCGCAAGCGTCCTAATTTACCCAAACGGTATTACTCCGCTTGCGCAACTATTCACTATTCACTATCAACTATTCACTATTAACTATTTTCAGGGTGTAGGAGAAAGAAATTCCACTGATAGATTATTTTTTTTTACGATTTTGGAGTTAGTGATACATTGTATTGTCATTGTTTTGATAATGGTTTTATTCTTTTGTCGGAGCCGATGCCTTGGATGGAATCGGTTTCGTATTCGATTTTGGTTCCTTATGGACCGGTTCTTGATCCTTTGGAGTTGTCGGGATTAGCGAGTTTGAACTGCGAGATGATGTTGCGGGGAGCCGGAGAACGCAACAGCCGTCAATTTCTTCAATCTTTAGAAAATCTTGGTTGTGAAACTTCGGAAGTGGCGGCACATCTTCACACGGTTTTTGGGGCGTCTATGCTGGCGGATCATTTGTTGGCGTCGTTGGAGTTATTAGCCGACCAAATTCGCCGACCACACTTTCCCGAAGAACAACTCGAAATTGCCAAACAAGTTGTCAAACAAGATATTTTTTCCTTAGAAGACGATCCGTCACGCCGTGTCATGTTGGAACTTCAACATCAATTTTTACCGGATCCGTGGGGGCGTTCTAATCTTGGGACGTTGGAATCGATTGATCGTATTGCCATTGCAGATATTCGGCGTCAACATATTCGGTATTTTCAACCGCAAGGCACTATTTTGAGTATTGCCGGCAAACTTGATTGGGAAGCGGTTCGTGATAAGGTTGGCGAATTATTTGCCGACTGGAAACCGCAACCGTTGGTATTACCGGAAGAAAAGATAATTGGTTCGCGGTTGGTTCATCTTCCGTGCGATTCGTTGCAAACACATATTGGTGTTGCCTTTCCTTGTGTTCCGCTTCGGTCGCCGGATTACATGCCGGCGTGGAGTGGGGTTGGAATTTTGAGCGGCGGCATGAGTTGCCGGTTGTTCAACGAAATTCGGGAAAAACGCGGACTTTGTTACAGTGTTTATGCTTCGTATTCTACACTCAAAGATCATGCCGGTATTTACAGTTACTGTGGAACCGGAACAGAACGTGCTCAGGAAACACTTGAGGTTCTGATTGCGGAACTCAATCGGTTACGATATGGAGTTGATGATGGAGAACTGAACCGTTTTAAAATTCGTGCCCAAAGCACGCTGATCATGCAACAAGAATCAACTGGTTCCCGAAGCGGAATGATGGCACAAGATTGGTATCATTTAGGTCGAGTTCGGACATTGGGTGAGATAGAATCGGCGATTAACTCTTTGACAAAATCAGCAATCAACGATTATTTTACCAATCACCCGCCTGGTCCTTTTCATATTGTTACGCTGGGACCGGAACCTCTTCAATCTCCGCTCTGATTATTTCAGACGGCTTAAAATAAGCCAAAACTGAGTATATGCACACACACGCTATCACGAGCACGCTACTCCTTTAACTTTATATCACTTTTGTATTCCTTGGGTCTATAACTTTCCTTCCACGTACCTGGGTCATTATGCACAAACGATTGAGGACGAGGAAAAAAACAATCCATAAACAGCATATAACCAACGCAACAACCAAGAAAAATGAATACAATAAGCACAACAATAATCACAACCTGGCATACTACATCATAAGGACGAGGATACATAAACACCTCCTGTTTGAAAAAAAGAGCCGCCTACTGTTGACGGCTAGTTGAATAAAGTGGTGTAAAAACATTTAAGGTATCAAAGGAGTAGATTCATTCTTTGCTGCTTCTTGCCTTTCATACTCCTCAGCAAGTATTGCCTGTTGTTCATCAAACAATCTCTTTGCTTCCTGCTCTTCGTAACTAAGCGGTTTTTTGCCTGTTGCAGAGTCTAACAGCCCATAATGCGGAGGGCAGACGCTGACTGTAACATACTCATAGTTAAAAACAGCAAATGCCAACAAAGACAACACAACTACAGAAAAAACAAACAAACAAATCTTATACCGTTTCTTTAACATAGACACTCCTACTATAAAAGACAAAATAACTAAAACACTACATGTTGTATATGCCAGAAGTAAGAAAAAGAACCGCCTACTGTTGACGGCTAGTTGAATAAAGTGGTGTAAAAACATTTAAGGTATCGAAGGGGTAGATGCATTCCTTGCTGCTTCTTGCCTTTCATACTCCTCAGCAAGTATTGCCTGTTGTTCATCAGACAATCTCTTTGCTTCCTGTTCTTCGTAACTAAGCGGTTTTGTAAATGCTGCATCACGTGCCGGAAGTGCACGTTCTCTAACTTTAATAAATCTATAACTAACACCAACGAATATTAGTAAAGACAATACAACCGCCGAGAAAACAAACAAACAAATCTTATACCGTTTCTTTAACATAGACACTCCTACTATAAAAGACAAAATAACTAAAACACTACACTGTTGTATATGCCAGAAGTAAGAAAAAGAACCGCACCACACACTATTTCAGACGGCTTAAAATAAGCCAAGACTAAAGTTAGTTCTACGCATCGAGTCTCGCGCCTCTCGCTCTCTTCTTTTTTCCTCCTCTTTTTGCTCCTCAAACGAATAGCTTGAATCCGTTATACCTGGGTCATTATACACAACCACTTGAGGAAAAAGACAGTCCATGAATAGGGCATAACCGCCCCAACAAAAAAGAGAAAGGACTACAATAAGCACGATATGACATATTACGTCATAAGCAGTGGGGTACATAAAAACCTCCTATTAAGTTTAAGTAACGTAACAGCACCACCTATATCTGCCATCATTTTAACAACTATTTTCTACATCGGCAAGACAGTTGTTACGGTTGACGTATTTCTTTTGGGTACACCGTGTTAAAC
>JAITBS010000333.1 GCA_031283515.1 Planctomycetaceae bacterium | reverse complement strand
TCAATTAGGAGGTTTTCATGCAACCCGCACTGGATTTTTTGAAGGCGAATCCCATCACTTATTTTGCCACTGCCGCCGAAAATGCAATACCAAAAGTTCGTCCGATTTTGTTTTGTTTTGAAGAAGATGGAATACTTTGGTTCTGTTCCGCCAAAAGTAAGAACTTCTGGAAAGAAATGAATGCCAATCCCAAAGTTGAATTTTCTTCCTTTGACGGTAACCGTTGGATTCGAGTTTCCGGTACCGTAACCTTTAACAACAATCTGAGAGTTAAAACAAAAATTCTGGATATGTACGCAAACATCCGTTCCATTTATCAATCACCGGATAATCCCGAATTTGTCTCTTTTTGTCTCGAACACTGGAATGCAACTCTTTTTAGTTTTACAGAATCTCCTGTTTCGTTTTCACATTAAATTTTACGGTGTTTCAGGTGAAAAGATTTTATATTGATGAAAAGGTTTTATAAACGGTTACGGGTTTGGTATTACGGATTGCGTCCGGATCACGCACTTATGGTCGGTTACGCATTTTATGTGATTATTGTTTTTCTGCTGTTGAGTCTTCCGATTTGTTGGAAAACCAATTGGATTTCACCAATAGATAACTTGTTTATCGCCGTTTCCGTCATCAGCACATCCGGTTTAACAACTGTTGATACCGCCGATGTTTATAATACTTTAGGATATGTGATTTTTTTGGTGGGGATTCAGATCAGCGGTCTTGGTTACATGACCATCAGTTCTTGCGCAATTCTCGCCTCAAAAGGGCATTTGTCAAAAAAACGAATCAATATCGGTAAAGCAGTTCTGGCAATGCCGGAATCGTTCGAACCAGTTCGGTTTCTCCGGCATATTATTGTTTTCACCTTTACAATAGAAATTTTCGGTGCACTCATTTTGTGGCAGGCATTCACCGAAGCCGATGTACCCTATCCGCTTTGGACTGCCATCTTTCATGCAGTCGCCTCGTTTTGCACCGCCGGATTCAGTACCTTTCCCAATAACCTCGAAGCATTTACCGATAACACAAAAATCAGTCTCACAATTTCCATTTTGAGTTTACTCGGCGCAATTGGATTTATTGTCCTCGATGATATGGTGCGTTCGATTAAAAGTAAGCACGTTCGGGCAACCCTGACAACACGTATTATTCTTGTCGCAACATTGGGAGCAATTACCGCCGGAACTGTTCTCTTGTTTTTTGATGCTGCTGTTGCGGAACTGCCGTTACGAAGACGTTTGTTGGCTGCCTTTTTTCACACCGTATCCGCATTGACAACTTCCGGCTTCAACACATTTTCCATCGCCAAACTGTCCGCTGCCACTGTTATTGTTGTCATCATTTTGATGATTCTTGGCGCATCGCCAAGCGGTACGGGAGGCGGACTCAAAAGTACCACTTGGTCAGCGGCAATTGCAACCATTATGAGTTTTCTACGAGGTCATGAAGAAATTACTTTTTTCAAGTACAAAGTTCCTCCTGGTCGAATTACAGCAGCCTTTGCAGCAATTGCGCTTTATTTGATTGCGTTTGCCGCCGGCACGTATTGCCTGCTTCTTTTTGACCCGCACCCGTTGGAAGATACTGCTTTTGAAGTTGCGTCCGCGTTGGGAACTGTCGGTCTTAGTCGGGGAATTACGCATGACCTGACTTTTGGAGGAAAAATCGTTATTATTGTAATGATGTACATTGGACGTATCGGAGTTGTTTCGCTTGCACTGGGAGCGGTTGCTCTTTACAAAGATCCCGCACACGATCCCGAACCCATCCCCGAAAAAAAAGAGGACATCGTTCTATAAAGAGTAAATATAAAGAGTAAAATCGGTAACTGCCTATTTGTATCCATTCAGTAACGCCCCTTCGGAACAGCTGCTGAATAAAACCATTTTTAAGTCATTTCATATTATGCCAGCCAATCTAACACAACAATATAAGAAAGCAGAAGACAATTATCGCCGAGCAGAAACACCCGAAGAAGAATTAAAATGGCTTCAGGTAATGTACGCCGAAATGCCAAAACATAAAGGAACGGATCATCTGCAGGCAAAACTCAAAACGCAAATGTCGCAACTGCGAAAAGAGATAGAACAACAACGTTCCGGCGGCGACAAAAAAGGTAGTGTAGGGCGATCTTTTCGGATTCCGCGTCAAGGTGCCGGCACTGCCGTAATTATTGGTGCTCCCAATGCCGGTAAAAGTCAATTACTTACCTCGCTCACCCACGCTACACCGGAAATTGCCGTTTATCCGTTCACCACCAAACAACCACAACCCGGTATGATGGCGTGGAATGATGTTTTCGTACAACTCATTGATACTCCGCCCATTACACCGGATTATTTGGAACCTTATATCGTTGGTTTGTTGCGTAGTGCTGATCTTGCGTTGTTGATGATTGATTTGGAAGACGACAACGGAATGGAACAATGTAAGGGTGTTCTCGATAAACTTGCCGGTACGAAAACACGTTTGGCGGCAGAATCAAGTCTTGATGAAGAAGATGTCGGGTTATCGTTTACGCAGACATTTTTTGTAGCCAATAAAATTGATATGCCGGAAGCGGAGGAACGGCTCGAATTATTCCATGAGATATGTCCATTGCCGTTTCGTGAATTCAAAATCTCAGCAAACAACACCGAAACACTCGAACCGCTTCGCAATGCGATTTACGAATCGCTCCATGTAATACGAATCTACACAAAAGACCCAAGAAAAAAGGAAGCCGACCGTGATAAACCCTTTACATTACGGTGCGGCGAAACACTGCTCGATCTTGCGGAACTCATTCACAAGGATTACGCAAAAAATCTGAAATTCGGAAAAGTTTGGGGTTCAGCCGTACACGATGGAACAATTGTTAAAGGTGATTATGTTCTGAACGATCAGGATGTTGTTGAGGTTCACGTCTAAAATAATCCGTAATTGTTGTAACTGTCCTCCTTGCAGTCACTTGATTGATGTTTCATTAAGTGACGATTCGATTCGCTTAAGAGGCAGCCCTGAAAGGGCAGTGGAGAGTTAATAGTGGATAGTGAATAGTGAATAGTTGCGCAAGCGGAGTAATACCGTTTTGGTAATAATCCGCTTGCGAACACTATTCACTATTCACTCATAACTATTAACTATCAACTCTCCAACTCTCCGCATTTTCAAATCGGTGTGGTAAATGCGGAAAAAATATTCACAAATTTCAAAATTCGTCCAGCAGAAAAATGAAGTTATTTACGGGAAAAATAGGAAACATTCGTAAAACATCGGAAAAATTTTGCCAAAATTTTTGCCTCCCCCATTTTTTCACTTTTTACTATGCTATAATTTAACAACTAAAAGGTAAGACGATTGAATACCTATTCCCTTTATCCATTGCATCCATCGGGAATAAAAATCGTTGTGTCGATGTTTATTGAAATTTTTTTATCAAAGAAAACAGTGACATCGTAATAATTTTTCAATACAACCCAAAAAAAGATCGGTTGTAGTTTATAGTACAAAGTAAATGTTTAGAGGTCAAAAATGCTTTCTAATATGAAAATTAGTAAAAAGTTGTTTGTAGGTTTTAGTTTGTTGATTATTTTACTTATTATCGTGAGCGGTGCCGGTTATTTTGCCCTCAGGAAAATCAGTGAGGAAACATCGTTATTACTTCAACAAATTCGTGTTTTTGGGCTATCGAATACGATGGTCGTCAATTCTTACGAAGCCCAAATTGCTTCCGATAAACACTCGTTGTCGAAAGATCCAAAATACCACACCGAGATGACTAAATTCGTAAAACTGGTAACCGAAGCAAGTGCAGAGGTTCAGAAACTAAAACTAGACCCCAAAACTCTCAACAGTGCTGTCAAAATTGCCGAACATACAACCTCTTACGAAAATCTGGATCAATATTTCGCCGATACAATTGCAAAAATTAAAGCAACTAAAAAGAATCGGAATGGGTTTTACGTTGGTACGGAAGGTTCATTAACAGAGTTGGAGAATTTTCTTAAAAAGAATTTTATAGAACGGACTAACAAAACAACTACCGATGGAGATTCCCCAAAAATCGAAAAAGAACTGGATGTGATTTTATTGCCCTTGTCTATCCTTAATGACTTGCAGCATATTCGTATCAAAACACGTGAATATGAAATGACCATTGATCCCAATTTATCGGAACAGATTAAAAAAGATATAGACAAACTATTCGAAACCATTTTTGAAAAATGTAATGATTTGAGTAAAAAAATTACAAACGAAGCAGAACACAAACTCCTTAACAATACTATTGATTCTTTAAAGGGTTGGCAAAAATTGAACGATGCCTGTGTTGATGCGTTCAAAGAGGTGGAAGTAAACCAAAAAAATCAAAATGAAACCGGTGATGGTGTTAATCAGGAGATTATGGAAATTATTACCGGTGTTCAAAAGGATATTGAACTTACATCTCAGTCAATGGAGAAATTAATTAGGTTTGTATTGATTGTTATTGTTGGAGTCAGTATTTTGGCGGTGTTGTTTGGTCTGGTTACAGCTTTTGTGTTGACGAAAAATATTGTAACTGGTTTGGGGATTGCCGTCAAGTCAATGATTCGGATTGCACAGGATGGCGACTTGACTGTAAAAATACCGGCAGAATATATGCGGCGCAAAGATGAAATCGGCGACGTGTCGAATGCCTTGCAGTCAATTTTGCACGAGTTTCAAAATGTTGAAACTCTTGCGAAAAAACTTGCGGAAGGGAATTGGCTTAGCACGGTTAAAATTCGCGGAGATTTGGATGTGATGAACATTCATTTGACCGCAATGCTTGATCAGGTCAATACCGCTCTCAATAATACCGCCGAAGCGGTAGAACAAGTTGCGACAGGAGCGTCTCAGGTTGCTGCTGCCAGTGAAAGTCTTTCGCAAGGCGCCACAGAATCCGCCGCAAGTATCGAAGAAATCACCGCGTCCATGAGTGAAATCGGCGGTCAAACGAATAGCAATGCCCAAAATGCCGGCGAAGCCAATAAACTCGCCCAAGCCGCTAATGATTCCGCTGCTGTCGGTAAGGACATGATGAAGAAAATGATCGAATCAATGGCATTGATTACGAAAAATTCTCAGGATGTTCAAAAGGTGGTTAAGGTGATTGATGATATTTCGTTCCAGACAAACTTGCTGGCTCTTAATGCAGCTGTTGAAGCGGCGCGGGCGGGAGTTCACGGTAAGGGTTTTGCTGTTGTTGCGGAAGAGGTTCGGAATCTTGCGTCGCGAAGTGCCAAAGCCGCTGCGGAAACAACGCAAATGATTGAAAACAACAGTAAACAAATTAACGAAGGTGCAGAAATTGCAACACAAACCGCTGAAATGTTGGATGGTATTGTGGAACAATCACAAAAAGTGGCAACTTTGGTCGGTGAAATTGCTCAGGCAAGTAGTGAACAAGCACAAGGTATTTCACAAGTGTCGCAAGGATTGCATCAGATTGACGCTGTAACGCAACAAAATACCGCCAGTGCCGAAGAAACGGCAAGTGTTTCAAATGAAATGAGCAGTCAGGCAGGTCAACTTCAAAAATTGGTTGCTCAGTTCCAAATCCGTAAACCATCGGCATTGAAAAAGAATGGTTCGGCTTCGACTTCGAAATCCGTACCGGTTACCGATTCAAAATCAACTCCCGCAGCAAAACCCAATCTTCCAAAATCAACGACTCCTTTAAAACCAAAACTAATCACCAAATCCGTAACAGCCGCTCCAATACCAATATCCGCGTCTTCTGCCTCTGATGCTGATACTGAAGTTGATGATGAACACTGGGGCGGAGGCGGAGGTGCTGAAATCAAAATCGATCTTGATGATAAATCATTCGGTAAATATTGAACCATTAACATATTACCGTTGACAATATTATTGTAAAAAATTATTATTGTAAAATAATATTGTGTCGTAAAACAACAACATTCATTCTGTTTTGTTTTAACGTAATATTGGAAACAATTTCAAATTAATTCAGATGTTTCATTTTTTCTGGGCGACTCTTTGTAGAGTCGCTTATTCCGATGTTTTGGTGAAACATTGTCTTATGTAAATTTTCGTAATTATTTCGGAATTTGGCAGTAATTACCGATAAACAGGTGATCCTTTCGGAAAAGGGATTGCCTACTTTTTACTTATTTACCTACAACTATTCCCAATAAATTCCGAAACTATTGGAACTATCAACAAAAAACTTCGCCCATTTTGACTAAATTGCCAATAAGTTTTCCTATTTTATTTCCAAAATGTTGAAAAGACCGGAAAATAGTTTTTTTGGGACTTGTAAAATATGCTTTGAATATGGTACACTTTAAGAATATATTTTGCGAATGAAAAATTGGATAAATTATAACGAATTTTTCAAAGAATTGATTACATTGATTGTTGTGTTTACGGATAACCGAAATAGTGAAAACAAGTTCTAAAACAAATTTAATTTATTGTAGGATAATTTTGAAAATTCTTTCTTTTTATTCAAGTTTGGTTTTGTAAGTTCATGGTTTTACCAGTTCAAATGATCTATCGTTTTTTTTTTCCTGTTGTAATTAGTTTGTTCCTTATTTTCGGTTCCGGTTCTGTTATTGCTGTGGAATCGTGGGGAATTGATTTGTTTCAAGTCAAAAGACATGACTTTGGTCGAGTTACCATTGGAGCGGATGTTGAATACCGTTTCGAAATGGAAAACATTTATCAGCAAGATATTAAGATTCTTGGTGTTCATTCGTCCTGTGGTTGTACAATTCCGTCGTTATCAACGAATCTTCTCAAAACCGGTGAAAAAGGAGCGGTGATTGCAAAATTCAACACCAATGGTCAGCACACACGCGAAAAATCAGCAACATTAACGGTTGATCTTGAAACGATCATTAATGGACAAATACTTCGGGAATCTGTTTTACTTTATGTTTCGGGTTATATTCGATCGGATGTGATTTTGACGCCGGCAATTGTGGAGTTTGGAGCAATTCCGGCAGGTCAGGCGGCGGTTCGTACCGTACAACTCGAATATGCCGGTCAACACAATTGGGCATTGACAAAAGTGGAACGTTCCAATCCCTTCATTCACGCAAAAGCAGAAGAAATTAGCCGTTCCGGCGGTGAAATTACCTATCACATTACAGTAACAATAAAAGACAATGCTCCGATTGGTTATGTCAAAGATGTTCTTCGTTTTGCCACCAATGAATTTTCCAATAGTTTAAACGGAACAACTGAAATTATATTACCGGTGCAAGGTGTAGTTACGGCTCCGGTTCAGGCAAAACCGGCTCCTTTGATGGTTGGTGTTCTTTCCCCTGGTGAAACAGTGTCCAAAAATATTGTTGTTCGGAGTAAATTACCGTTTCGGATTATAGAAGTTACATCGCAGGACAAACGGTTCCGGTTTACATTTTCGGAACAGGAAAGTGCGATTCAACTTGTTTCGGTACTCTTTTCGGCAAAACACACACAAACCGAAACATTGCAAAATATTACCGATCAAATTCGTATTCGTACAAATTTACCGGATCAGGAATTTGTAACACTTGATGCTCTTGCTTTACTCACACCGAAGGAATTATCAACCCTTACTCCGCAGCCGGAATCATTGCCGCCTGCCGAACCGGTTCGCGAACAACCCTTGACAATTGCTCCGCTTTTGCCGCCGGAAAAAATGATCATTCCTTCTGGAAAAGCAAAATTCGGAACACCCCAAATATTTTAATTAGCGAAATAAAAAACTGGTCAACCTGATTTTATTTTTATATGAAAAAATGAAAACGAAGGTCAAAACTTACCATGAAATGTTTACTGGTCTTCTTTCCGGTATTCATTTTGATGAACTGTCCAAAGCTGCATCGCTTGTTTCAAAAACCTGTCTTGCCGACAAACAAATTCTAACAGCGGGAAACGGCGGCAGTGCTGCATTGGCAATACATTTTGCAGCGGAATTCGGCAAAAATGTTATTGGAAGCAATGACAAACAACCGCGTGTTTTACCGCTTTGTTGTAACAGTACAATCATCACTGCTCTCGGCAATGATTGCGGTTACGACAATATCTTTTCGTATCAACTCCGTAGTTTATTAAATTCTGGGGATTTGGTGATTTTGATTTCTCCGAGCGGTCATTCGCCGAATATTATCAAAGCGGCGGAGTTTGCCAAATCGATGGGAGCTGCTGTTTTGGGAATGACCGGATTTAACGGCGGAAAATTAAAAGAGTTGGCGGATATAACTCTCCATGTTCCCTGTAACGTGAATGAATTGATTGGGGATGTGCATTCTTTCTTCTGCCACGCCATAATCTATGCCTGCAATCGAAAAGCTAACTAAAATCTCTCAAAACAAACAGATTGAGGCTGATTGTTGTACATTTGGAGAGTAACTCTTTGTAAAAATGTACAATTAATGGATAAGTTCATCGTTTGGTAATTATTCAGCGGAATTTTCGTAAAGACGCGGGAGATTGTATTTCATTTCAATAAACGTTTCAAAAAATCGGCAGACTCGGCGACACTCTGTGTAATCTGTGGACGCTGTTAATGCAATAGATATTTCCGATTGAAGAACGTGTTCACAACGGCGCAACAATAATTTGTTTGCCTGCCGGAGAAATCGCCGAGTTTACAAAATTATTACCATCCGGTTTACTGTTGATTTTTCAGGTGTTTATCCAAAAAATCAATGATTTGTTTTTTTGTTTCAGGGCTTTTGAATTGCGGAGAACCATGACCGCCTGATGAAAGTTCAATAAATTCACTTTCAACTCCTTCTTTCTGTAACGATTCATGTAACCGTTTGCCCTGCTCGACCGGAACCGTTTTGTCATCAACCGCATGAACAATTAAAAAGGGCGACGCATTTTTTGTAACTGTATGCAGCGGACTTGACTTTTTGATAACATCAAGATTACCCGCATTTTCACCAAACAAACCCTTCGCAAGTGTTGCCTCCGTCCGAAATGCTAGAAAATCACTCGGTCCGCAAAAATCAACGACTGCCTGAACCGCACACGATTGATCAAGATTCTCCCCTTGATTGAACTCTTCAACATGAGCCGATGTTCCCAACGAAGACACTAAATGACCGCCGGCAGATGAACCAATCGCTCCGAAATATTTTGTGTCAAGATTATACTTCTTCGCATTAGCACGCAACCAACGAACCGCCGATTTACAATCAATAATCTGTGTCGGTAACAAAAATTCTGGACGCAAACGATAATTGATTGCTGCAACCGCATAACCGTTTTCTGCAAAAAATCGCGACCACTCAATAAATTTCGCAACGTCTTTGCTGCCGTTTGTCCATCCGCCGCCGTGAATAACAATTATCAACGGTAATGGCTGCTCAGTTGTTTGATAATTTTTGGGCAAATAAAGATCGAGTTGTTGACGAATTTTGCCGTCCGTCACGTATGGGATATTTTCGAGAACAGTAAATGAATCTGTTTCCATTTGTTTAACTGTTTCATTTTTTTGTACCGGATTATTTTTTTGCGGCGTATTATTTTTTTGTGTTGACTTATTACGTTTATTTTGTTTTGCGGGTTCTGAAGTTACGAAATGATCCGCAATAAGTTTAACCGACGAAATAAGACCGGTGAACATGGGTAAAATTGATTCGCCGTCAGAATCTTTTCCAATTCTATAACCAAAATTCGGTTCTTTTGTTACAAACGAGGGAAGTTCTTTTTCCGCTACAATTTTATTATTGACCGATAAAACCAATTTCTTATCCGGCGTGAATTGCCCGGACACAAGAACCCAACCGGACACAACTTCCGGCGATACAATCTGATAACGTTCTCCTTCAATTGTTACGTTAAAAATCACAATTCCATTCTCCAGCCGAATCGAATATCCCTGCGACTTTCCGCCAACCGCCAAAATCACACCATCCGGTTTATCTGACTTGAAAACAATTTCGGTCGTCCAGGGAATTTCAGCGAAAACAAGTGCCGGAGTCTTCTCCAATTCAATAAAACTTTTACCGTCAAAATATTTTGCCGATTCTCCGTTTTGACCTTTACCCGTAACAAAATTTCCATGCGGAATACCATGATTCTCTTTACCCGAAGAATCAACGATCTGTTTATCGGTATCTTTCTCAAACGTGAATATCAAACGATTTCCCGATTCTTTAATTGCGGTATTGATAATATTTGAACGATTTTTATCGGCGGCTTGCGGCGGTTCCTCTTTCGGCAATCCGCTTTCCCACCAATCAGGCCGGTCAACATAATCGGGAATTTTGTAACCGACTTCTTGCCGTAACCGTTCATATTCACGTTCCAAATCATGTTGTAATTCTGCATGTTGCGGATTATTGTAAAGATTTTTCAATTCATACGGATCATTGGTCAAATCAAATAATTCCGTCCAATCTTCCTGAATACCGGATTTAATAGCGTACTTAATTAATTTGGCGTTGAGAGTTCGTACCGCCGTAACATCTACGACACGCGACGCCCGTTGACGTTCCGCAAAATATTCATAAAACCATGCTTTCCGCCAATGCGCCGGTTTTGTTCCTTCAAGCAGCGGTCGCCAACTCCGACCTTGAATTTCTTTCGGAACCGTAACGCCGGCAAAATCCAACAATGTCGGTGCGAGATCAATATTGAGAACAGGTTCATCCACCACACGGCCTTTCGCCGCATCACCCAACTTCGGATAACGTACCAAAAATGGAATCCGTAAACTCTCTTCATAAGCACTCCGTTTATCGCCAAGACCATGTTCGCCAAAATAATAACCGTTGTCGCTGGTATAAATCACAACAGTATTTTCAGCGAAACCGTGTTCGTCCAACGCATCAAGTAAACGTCCGAGATTCTGATCGCAGGCTTTAACGCAACGAAATTTATCAAGATTCGCTGCAACCCAACCATCTTCGGAAATCGTTTCGTTTTTGAAGGGAACGCCTTGTTTTTCAAGATAAATTGCTTGTGTATTCAGATTCGGAACTGTCCGTGCGAGTTTGCCTTCATACAAATGAGCGTTACGTTCCGGCGGAATTTGCGGACCATGCGGTGCTTTGAAACCGACAATAACTGACCACGCCTTATCAGACGTTTTTTGATTTTTTATAAAATTGACCGCATAATCTGTAACAACATCATCAACCCAGCCGACTGTTGGAGTTTCAACGCCTTGTACGATAAGTGGGCAATCATTGTAACGTCCGTGACCGATGTAACTGGCATGGTAATCAAATCCGGGACGTTCGCGCTGACTGTCCATGTGCCAT
Organism: Planctomycetaceae bacterium; assembly: GCA_031283515.1. Lineage (GTDB taxonomy): Bacteria > Planctomycetota > Planctomycetia > Pirellulales > Thermoguttaceae > WRKP01. The sequence continues at coordinate 766 of JAITBS010000333.1, read as the reverse complement.
TTGCCAAAATAACCTGTTGTGTAACCCGCTTGACGAAGTAACGAGGCATGAGTTACCGTATCCAATGGAAGCGGTCGAAAGTTTGAAGCGATTCCGTTGAGGTGATTGTAACGCCCCGTCAAAAATGCTGCGCGGCTTGGCGCACAAAGCGACGAAGACGCAAAAACATTACGAAAACGCACGCCGCTTTCCGCAAGACGATCCATATTCGGCGTGTCAAACCAAGGATAACGTCCATTATTTCCTTGTTCACGTTGCACAACACCGACTTGATCGTAACGTTGATCGTCGGCATAAATGAACAAAAAATTCGGACGCGTATCCGCAGCAATAACCCGTGTTGACAACACCGCCAAACAATTCACACTCGTTACAACAAACAAAAAAATAATCGTAAAAATAAAACGTTTCATTTTTTTCCTTTCAGTTTAAAATCCTGTTTACTTTGTCAAAAAAACGTTAAAAATATTTTTTCATCCAATGTCGTTTTTAACAAATGGAGAAAATCAATTACTTAAACTAAATGTAATTGTACGTAAACTGTTGCTATTTTTGTTCTTGTTATTATATTGGGTTTAATACTTGTTGTAAATCATTGATGAGATTGTTGGTATCTTCCAGTCCGGCGAATCACGCCCGTTTCTGAATCAATATCGTTGCCGACATAAATCGCGCGAGTGTTAAAACCAAGTTCATTTCCGTAATGGAATTTTGTCATTTTATCTACGGTGTGTCTTTATAAAAATTACTTTTATCATCATTCAGT
>JAITBS010000308.1 GCA_031283515.1 Planctomycetaceae bacterium | reverse complement strand
TTGTGTTGTACGCAATTGGTTTTTAATTCCCGCCGTAAACAGGGTCATGCCGGTTTGTAAAAATGCCGCTGAAATAATTACATAACAACAATTTTTTTAGGAGAACTAATGATGTCGTTAAAAATTTATTACTCAAGAATACGTTTATTTTACGGGTTTACTTTAGTTGAACTTCTTGTAGTCATTGCCATTATTGCCGTTTTAATAGGGTTGTTACTTCCGGCGGTACAGGCGGCGCGGGAAGCGGCAAGGAGAATGACTTGTTCAAATAATTTACACCAAATCGGTATTGCGGTTCACAACTATCATGATCAATACCGTAAAAACTTGCCTGCCGGAGGATTTGCCGTATGTTCAAATGACAAAGTCCGGCGGCGTATTTCGGGTTTTGTTTCTTTACTTTCGTTTATCGAAATGACGCCGTTGTATGAAAGAATCACATCGGGCGGATACCAGTGTGAGTTCAACGCCGACACACAATCCGGCAATGACGCAGTTGGTGTTGATACAACAACTTATATGACTAATACTATTTCGGCGTGGCTTTGTCCTTCGGACGGAGAAGGAAAGGTGAAAGGTGATGCGGAACAGTCGCGAATAAATTATCGTTTCTGTTACGGTGATTATCCGGTACATTTTAATTGTTTACAAGCGGCAGCTCCGACATCACCAACAGCACCGCCAACAGCATTTCCTGCTTTTGGAAGTACCGCAACAACTTTTTGTTGTGTCGATCGTGGAGCGTTTGCACCTCAACAATGGAATGGATCGCAAGGAATAACAGACGGTATGTCAAATACGATGTTGTTGAGTGAACGCAGTATTGCCGGTGAAAACATTCGGCGTGCCGGAGCCGGCATTATTGTTACCGGCAGTGGAGTTCCGACAACATTTGCCAATACGGTTCCTGCTGCAAACGCAACAGGAACCGCAGTTCAAACTTGTTACAATTTAAAAAACGGCACGGAAATATCGACAACAATTCCTGATTCCGCTATTGTCAAGTGGTCGGGAAGACGTTGGTCGGACGGTGCAATTGCCTTTACAGGTTTTACGGCAATTTTACCGCCCAATTCTACATCAGGTTTAGCGGGTAATTATGAATACAGTGGTGGTTTTATTAGTCCATCCAGTTACCATTCCGGCGGAGTTCAAGTTTGTATGGCGGATGCTTCGGTCAGATTCATGTCCGATAATATTGACTATCAAGGTCTCAATGGCAATACCGTTGCTAATGCAGGGTACAATACGTTTATCGAATTTGGCAAATCATATCATGGTGTCTGGGGAGCCTTAGGATCTCGTGCCGGCGGTGAATCAGTTACTTCGCCTTAAAGAACCTAAAAATTACAAATTTTACCGCAAAGGACACAAAGAGCACCGAAATTTTTCTGTGAATTTCATCTATAGAATTGCTCCATCTCTGTGTTCTTTGTAACCTCTGTGGTAAAAATTTGTTCTCTGCTTATGTTGGAAATCATGAGTGTCCCCTTTCAAGGAAAACAATGGTTTCAAAAAAACTGAGTTCTACAAACGTAAAATTTGACATAAGTTGTTTAAATTAAGTACTTGCAAAAAACAGACAATAATTCTACTGATATATTACAATACACTTTTCATTTCGGACAAAAAGGAAGTACACTTCCTGGACGAGTATCTTTGATTTCTATGCCGTTCGTTGTCAGTTTCTTGATCAATTTTGAACGACACAATATTATTGATATCGGCATTGAACGGCAACGAAAAAAACAAAAGCAGGAAAACAATATTCTGTAATATTTTGTTCCTTATCAATTTTTCTTGAGAGTAAAAGTGACACCTTTTGCATTTGGCAATGATACATTTTTTACTGTAAGCAAACCTTTGTCGTTTGCAATAACTTCAATCCGTTCCTTACGCCTTCAACTTGGCACGTATTGAAAACTCCCATTTTGTGCCGGAAACACATCAATTCCCGTTAGGAATTAATGTGTTGGTAGGACATCCTAAAAATTGACATAACAAAAAAACGATGGTAAAAATAGAGTTTTTTGTTGCAAAATAAACAATGAGTCATCATGATAAACATCATAAAAATAAAAAGATAAATATTGATACAAAATCATTTGGGACGTTTCCTAATGAATATTCGCGTAACACATACTAATAGTATCAGAATAATTCCGGTTATTGTCAGAATAATACGTGTTCCATTCCATTCCGATTTCTGATGCATCATCGTATTAAAATAATCGTGTACACGTGCTTCTAAGGAAGCAGCGTTAACGATTGTTTCTTCCAGAGCTGTTTTTTGACTAGGCAAAACAGTTACAGATACATAATCACAACCTAAATCCTTAAAACTATTTTCTGTAAAAAGTTTATTGTCCGGCTTGTCCGTTGAGAAAATACTAATGATGGTTCGTTGTGTGTTCTCAAAATTCGTGGAGTCAATATTAAGGACTTGAAATTGGTTTGATGATTGTCTCGCGAGGCAGTATCAATTAGTGTAATATTATACATTTCTTTTTTTACTTCCTCAAGCTTTCTCTTCGCATCGGCACACTTTTCGTAACCCGATCTAACAAGCAAAACTTGCCAACAACCTGTCATTAAAAATTGACCTAACTAAACAAGCAGTCCGTAAATGTTAGGAAAAATTTTAGGTTTGCAGAGTTGTTGTGTTTTTTATTTTGCCCACTTGTTCCATTTTTTTTTTTTTGTGTAAATTAACATTTGATTGAAAAATCTTTGGGACGGCGAAAGTATCGGAAACTATTTTCAAATGGCTCCCATTTTAAATTGTTCCTAAGAAATTGCCCAATCGCTTATTCTTTAAGGCTCGATAATTTTTGACGGATCGTTTGTCGGAATAACAAATTTTACCGTGTTTTTCAGAGTTTTATTGATTTGTCCTCGCCGGATGGGAAACAGCGGTTGATACGTTTTTAAAGTTTAATCCGATTGGAGTTCATTTGTTTTTTACACAGGTACCATGAACATCAAATACTTTTTTTCACGGAATATCCTCCTGATTTTAATTATTCTTGCTTTTGTGCTCGTCTTCAGCGTCACTATTGCCGCCAATGCATTCATCTCGTTTTTGTTCCGCGCAATGGAATATAACATTGAACAACGTATGAAAGTGGCAAGTATGCGGGCAGTTGACCTCACCTCCGCAGAAGAACTCGATCAATACCGTACTGTTGAAGATATGCAAAAACCTTCCTACCAGGCTCTTCACCGCAAACTACTGAACTTTACCGACTCAATCGATATTCTCTACGCTTTTTACTGCCGAAATCTTGACGGGCATATTCAATACATTGTGGATAACGATTTTAACGAAACAACCAGAGTCGGTCTGGATACCAAAACCTTTGACTTAAAAAAAACTCCCTGGATACGTAAAGCATTAGAAGGACAAACGGTCGTTTCCGGTTTGGGTAACTATACGCCGGATTGGGACGGAATCTACAGCGCTTACTCGCCGGTGTATGACAAAAATGGAAAAATTGTCGCTATTGCTGGTGTCGATATACTTGACCATGACATCGTGTTTGCACAACGTATGGTAAAAATTCTTACCATCATTCAAGTGTTCGCCGTACTAATGGTGTTCGTTGCAATATTTATTTTTCTCCTGCGTTTTCAAGCAACACAAGAGGTTTCCATCGCACTCAAAGACAATGCCATACAACGTAAATTTTTGATTTTTTCTATTTGCTTTTTCTTCTTAATCAGTACGGTTGGTGTTGTTGTTTTTATGTTTTTCATGCAACGATTAAATGAAAGCAAAATGGAACAGGATTTGAATCTGGCAATAGAAGGAATGAAACTTCGTATGGCAAATGCGGTTGATGCGGAGTTGCGGTTGTCGGTCAAAATGGCGGATGTTTCTTTGATCAAAAAGTTTTTTCTCCATCCCGACGATCCCGAACTTCGCGAACAAGCCTTCGCCGAATTTGACGCTTACCGCCGGAATTTCAAGTCCGGTTCCATCTTTTGGGTTAATGATATTGATAAGATATTTTATTATGACAGAACCGTTTCCTATATCGTCCATCCCGATAATCCCGAAAATTATTGGTACAACATGACGCTTTATGAAACAAAAAAATATAATTTCAACATCAACTATAACCCCGATCTCAACGTGTTAAAATTGTGGGTAAACGTGCCGGTTTTTGAGAACGATAAATCTATCGGAATGGTCGGAGCCGGTATCGATCTTACGGAAGTTCGTAATGCGTTGAATATTCCTTCTGAAAACGGTATTGATATCTATTTTTTCAATTCCTTCAACGAAATAACCGTAGCGCAAGATTTATCTTTACCTGTGCAAAAAAAGAACATTATTGAACATCTGGGACAAGCCGGCAGCAAAATTGTTGAACTGGCAAGAAGCCCCAATGCGTCAAACATTCAAATCATCGCGTTGAATCATTCCAAATATGCGGTGAGTTCCCTGCCGGTTTTGAACTGGTTTATTGTCGCCGCCATTCCCGTCAATTCCGGTACCTTGTTTGACCGCACAATGACCACATTTTTTGTAATTTTATTGGGATTGGTTTTGGTAATATTTATTGTCTTCAATGTTTTTGTTGCGTCTTTACAAAATACGGTGAATACACAAAACCGCCGGTTGCTGGAACTTGTCGTCGAATCGGAAGTTGCGAACAAAGCCAAAAGCAGTTTTCTTGCCGTTATGAGTCACGAAATTCGTACACCCATGAACGCTATTATCGGTATGTCGGAATTGCTCCTCCGTAAAGATTTGTCGGAGAGTGCCTACAATGAGGTTGAAAGTATTAAGCAAGCCGGCTCCAATTTATTGTCCATTATTAACGATATTCTTGATTTTTCAAAAATCGAATCCGGCAAGATGGACATTATTGAAACTAATTATAAGTTCAGTTCGCTGATCAATGATTGTATCAATATTACTAAAAACCGTATCGGCGAAAAACAACTTGATTTTATTGTTGAGATTGAGCCGACGCTTCCTTGTACTTTTTCGGGTGATATGGTACGAATCAGGCAAGTATGCCTCAACCTTCTCTCCAACGCAATTAAATATACGCAAAAAGGAAAAATTATCTTTCATGTCAAAGGCGAATCTTGTAACGATGGAATGTTACTTTTATTTATTGTAAGCGATACAGGAATCGGCATCAAACAAGAAGATATACCGAAACTCTTTAGGAATTTCAGTCAATTTGACACCCATCGAAACCGTAATGTCGAAGGAACCGGTCTGGGACTCGCCATAACCCAAGACCTTTGCCGTTTGATGGGCGGAGGAGTTACGGTAAAAAGCGAATACGGTAAAGGCAGTACGTTTACCGCGAGTATTCCCCAAAAAATTGTTGATTCACGCCCTTTCGGTTCGAAAACAGAAATATTGACTCAAGAAAATAAAAAACAAACCGAAGTTAAATTCACCGCTCCCGATGTTCATATTTTAGCGGTTGATGATATTGAAACAAATTTGATGGTACTTTCAGGACTTCTTGCTCCTTATCAAATGCAGATTACTCTTTGTACTTCGGGAGAAGATGCGATTGCGATGGTTAAAAGCAAGCCGTTTGATTTTGTACTGATGGATCACATGATGCCCGGTATGGATGGAGTTGAAGCAGTAACGAAAATACGGGCGATGGAAAACGAATATTACAAAAAACTCCCTATTATCGCCTTAACAGCCAATGCTGTTTCGGGAATGCGGGAAATGTTTTTGAATTTAGGGTTCAATGATTTTCTCTCCAAACCTATTGAAATCGTCAAATTGAATGAACTCATCACAAAATGGACTCCCAATGAAAAGAAACGTGCTGACGAAAAATGGAACGAAAAACAAAAAACAACCGATAAAACCGATAAAACCGATAAAAAAACCGAAACATTGCCGGTACTTTTCGGAGTGGATGTTACGAAAGGTATTGCAATGACCGGCGGTACGATTGATGGTTACAAAAAAGTGTTGTTCATGTTCCGCAAAGATGCAGATACACGGATTAACTTGCTTAAAAGTTTTCTTATCAGTAACAACTCAACAGAGAATACCGGCAATACTCAATTTCCCGACGATGATTTCACCGTATTGACCACCCAAACTCACGCACTCAAAAGTGCCTCTGCCTATCTGGGTGCAACAGAAATTTCGACAGAAGCCGCAAAACTTGAAAACGCCGGTCGAACGAAAGACTTGACTGTTATCAACAAAAGATTGCCCGCATTTATCGAACAACTTACACGGCTTTCCACAGATATTGCATCGTATGAGAACAAGACAAAAAACGAAACGATTGAGATGTTATCACAACCTGCCGAAACAGAAACAAAACCGGAACAAATAACCCGATCCTCATTCAATATTTCGTTGCTAAAAAATCTTGCCGATGCCTTAAAGTTCAAGAAACTCAAAGTCATTGATCAAATTTTAGAAGAACTCACAACACAAACTTTTGATGCTGTAACAATAATGGTATTGGAACAAATTTCCGACGATGTACTTATTGCCGAATATGACCAAGCGTTGGAAAAAGTGACGATATTACTGAAAAACATTAATAAACAAACAAACCGATAACAGGAGATTATGTTATGGAAAATGAAAAAGAACTTATTGTGCTGGTCGATGACAATCCGTCAAATCTTCGAGCGGGTAAAAACGTATTGACGGAACATTATTCTGTTGCGACGGTACCTTCTGCGAAAAAAATGTTTAGTTTACTGGAAAACAACACGCCTGCACTGATTCTTTTAGATGTTGATATGCCGGAGATGAACGGTTACGAGACGATCAAGATTCTCAAAGAAAATCCGGAAACCAAAGATATTCCGGTGATTTTCCTTACCGGCAAAACCGATACGGAAAATGAAATTGAGGGTTTGGATTTGGGGGCGATTGATTATATTGTCAAACCGTTTATGCCGTCCTTACTTTTGAAACGTATCGAGGTACATCTTTTGGTGGAGAGGCAAAAGAAAACACTGGAAGTCCAGCAAAAAGAACTGAAAAACTTTAACGATAATCTGCAAAGAATGGTGGATGAAAAAACCGAAACAGTTTTAGGGTTACAAGAGGCGATGCTTAAAACGGTGGTCGATTTAGTGGAGAGTCGGGACGATATTACTGGCGGACATATTGAGCGGACACAACATGGAGTTCGGGTTCTTGTTGAGGCGTTGCTGGATCATCCTGTGTTTGGTGAAGAAGTTTCAAGATGGGATATTAAACTACTGCTGCAATCATCACAACTCCATGATGTAGGAAAAATCGCCATTAGTGACCGAATACTCCTAAAACCCGGCAAACTTGACCGTGACGAATTTGAGGAAATGAAACAACATACAACAATTGGTGTTCAAATTATTGAGCGTATTGAATCTATTACGAGAACTTGTGATTTTTTGAGGTACGCCAAAATTTTTGCGGGAACGCATCATGAAAAGTGGGATGGTTCGGGTTATCCTGAGGGGTTATCCGACAAGTCGATACCGTTACAGGGAAGAATCATGGCATTAGCAGATGTTTATGATGCGCTTGTTTCAGAACGTCCCTACAAAAAAGCATTTTCCCGCTCCGAAGCAATAAAAATTATTCAAAACGCCAAAGGAATACAATTCGACCCAATATTAACTGATATTTTTGCCAAAGTTATGGAAACCTGAAACGGATATTCCATTGGATAGGCACTTCACCGTTTAGTAATATATCAGTGAAATTATTATTTTTACGCATTATTCTGTTTCTCCTCGTCCAGAAAGGACAATAGAGTTGATAGTTGATAGTGGAGAGTGGATAGTGTCGCAAGCGGAGTAATACCGTTTTGATAGTAATTCGCTTTGCGACACTATCAACTATCAACTCTCCACTATCAACTATCACTATATCCTGCTTTTCAGGGCGTAGGAAAATATCAGGAAGGTAATCGAAAAATAAAAATTCCACGATATATTACGTAATTTGTAATTGCGGTTCGGAGTGAACACTTCACAATCTATAAATCACACGGATACGGTCTTGCTATTTTTTTTTAATCTGGTATTCTGGTTCTCTAATATTTTCCCTCTGTATAACACCTTCGGGGTGTAACAGGATACATCCCGATTCACTATTGAACGATACCCTCAAATTTATGGAGTCAGATTCATGAGAAAATTGTTTTTGAACAGTTCACCCCTTCAATCCGTTAGTCTTTTCCTCCTTTTTTTCATATCATTTTCGTTTTTTTCCGGTCTGATTTCTGTTAGTCCGGTTTCGGTCGTTTCATTTCTGGAAGCCCAGAATGAAGACGGAAATGACACAGAAAATAATGATGCCGAAAAACCTGAGGTCGCGGAAGGAGATGAAACCATCACCGAAGAAAAAGAAATTTCACAAGATAGTTATCTGTTCTGGTACTTAAAAGCACTTGGTCCCCTTTTCGCTCCAGCTTTTGCTATTACGTCTATTTGTTTTGTTATGCTGGTCGTCATGAACTGGATGTCGATCAACCGAAACAATATCATGCCACAAACCATGATCGATACCTTCAAACAACAATTAGACGAACAGAATTTTCAGGGAGCCTACGAAACCGCACACGCAAATGATTCACCACAAGGTAAAATTCTTGCTGCAGGTTTGGCAAAAATGCAATCCGGTTACGAAGCCGCTCAACAATCAATGACCGATGTTGCCGAAGAAGAAATTATGCGGCTCGAACAAAAACTGGGGTGGATTGCCATGATCGCCGGAATTGCCCCAATGCTCGGTCTGCTCGGAACTGTTTTCGGAATGGTCGATTCGTTCAATGTGATCGCCCGCTCCGGAACCGCACCGCAAGCAAGCGAATTAGCCGAAGGTATTTCTACCGCACTCATCACAACACAAGTCGGATTGCTCATCGCTATTCCCGCAATGATTGTCTATGAATTTCTTCGGAATAAACTGGCTCTGCTCGTCCTCGAATTAACCGTCCAAACCGAAAACCTCATGAACCGGTTCAAATCCTGATTCACCTTCAACCAATTGTCAACACAATTGCCAACACAATGAAATTCAAATCGAAAGCCGAAAAACGGGAACTCGATATGACATCAATGATTGACATTACTTTTTTGTTAATCGCGTTCTTTATGGTTTTGATCAATTTCTCCGAAGCCGATACGAGTGAACGGATCAAATTGCCCATCAGTGAACTGGCAAAACCTCCCGACTCGCCGCCCACCGAACCAATGATTCTTCAAGTTCTTAGCGATGGTAACATAATTTACGCCAATGCAGAATATGATATCGAAGGTTTACGCAAAAAAATCGAATTTCAGTTGCGGTTACTGAAATTACTCAAAATTCCCATTAAATCTGTTAATGTTATTATTCGTGCAGATGCCGGATGTGAAGCAGGGAAAGTTCAAGACGTGATTGAACTGTGCCAGAGTCTGAAACTCGAAAACTTCAAACTCCGCGCTAAACAAAATGACCAATAAACTACACTTTTTTTAGTCCGCAGATTACGCTGATGTTTGCAGATTTTTTTAGAGATTATTTTTTTGAGAATTACGAAACAGATGAAATAACCAAATGATATATTAAACCGTTACGAACTCTTACAATATGTACGAAATTCAATTGTTATAACGGTTTATTTCATAACCCATCCTTAAAATGAAACGAAAATTATCAAGTCATAAAAAAGCAGAGTTGAATATGACATCCATGATTGATGTGGTGTTTCTGCTTTTAATTTTTTTCGTGATGACGTTTAAAATTGTTGTTCCAGAGGGCGATTTCAACATCAAAATGCCGCCGGTTTCGCAACCGCGGGAAACAATTGATTTGCCGCCTGAACCGCTTCGGGTTCGGCTTTCCGCGTCGCCGAACGGAAGACTGACCACAATTAGTTTAGGAGATCGGGTTCTCGGAACCAGTTTCACGGAACTCCGTAAACGGGTTCTCGTACTCATTCAGCAACGCGGCGGTCCTGACAAAGCCTCTGTCGAAGTTGAGTTGGCTCCAGATGACCAACTGCGTTACGAATACGTCATCGAAGCAATCACCGCCGTAACAGGCGAAGTAAAAGACGGACAAATCTATAAAATCTGTGATAAAATTAAATTCGCCCCAAGACATAAATAATTGTTCATAAATAGTGCTTAACTCCCTTATGTTGAAATTCGGTTTTCGTTTTTTTGACAAAATCAACAAGATTTTTAACTCGAAAACACTCCAAGATACTTTTTTACAAAACCGAATTTTTAATGTGTGATGAGTATATCAAAGGATGCTTGTTAAAATTTCACAAATATGCTTGTCAAAATCAAAACATTTTCATTACTTGGAATTGACGCGGTGCCGGTTGATGTTGAGGTTGATTGTGCGGACATGGGGATTCCGAAAACAATTCTGGTGGGATTGCCTGAAACGGTTGTTAAAGAAAGTACATTCCGAATCGAACGCGCTCTTGAAAATTCCGGCTTCTTCAATCCTATTCACCGAACGGTTATCAATCTTGCTCCTGCGGATTTACCCAAACAAGCCGCTTCATTTGATCTTCCGATTTCACTGGGACTTCTGGCGGGAAGTGGTCAACTTCCGGCATCGGTGTTGAATCAGTATGCGGTTGTGGGCGAGTTGGCGTTGGATGGTACGATGCGGCCCATCAAAGGTGCGCTGTCTATCGCCCTCTCAACTCGCGCACTCGGTATCGAACATTTAATCGTCCCAGCAGAAAACGCATCAGAAGCCGCTGTTGTCGAAGGTTTGAATGTCATTCCGATTTCCTGTCTTACCGAAGCGGTTGGTTTTTTGAACGGCGAAATTCAAATCGAACCTGTTGCGTCTGTCGATTTAAGTATTTTTGAACAATTAAACGAATCCGAATATGATTTTTCCGATGTTCGCGGTCAGGAATCGGCAAAACGGGCAATGACTGTTGCCGCTGCCGGCGGTCATAATATGTTGATGATTGGTCCGCCCGGAACCGGTAAAACGATGCTTGCCAAACGGTTCGGAACGGTGTTACCAAAACTTTCGTTGGAAGAATCACTCGAAACAACGCGTGTTTTTAGTGTTCTTGGTTATCTCAAAAGTGATGTCCCGCTTATTGCAACAAGACCTTTTCGAGAACCTCATCACACCATCAGTGAAGCAGGGCTTGTTGGCGGCGGTTCTCCGCCCAGCCCCGGCGAAATCAGTCTGGCACACAACGGCGTCTTATTTCTCGACGAGTTACCGGAATTTAACCGCCGAACACTGGAGGTGTTACGGCAACCACTCGAAGATGGAACTGTTACAATCGCCCGCGTCGCTCAAACAAGTACGTTTCCCGCAAATTTCATTCTGATCGCAGCATTAAATCCATGTCCTTGCGGTTATCGTAATGATCCGCGGCGGCAATGTCGTTGTTCGTCTTTGCAAATTGAACGGTATATCAACCGGATTAGTGGTCCGTTGTTGGATCGAATTGATATTCATATTGAAGTTCCACCGATTGATTATTCGGAACTCGCCACAACCACTCCGGGAACTTCCAGTACAGAAATTCGAAGTCAGGTTCTCAATGCCCGAAAAGTTCAAGCAGAACGATTTGCAAAATCAAAAATCCGTTACAACGCCGATATGTCCCATCGGCAAATTATAAATTATTGTAAACTCGACGAACAGGGACATTCAATTCTCAAAACAGCGATGGACAATTTTGGTTTGTCTGCCCGCGCTCATGATAAAATTTTACGAATTGCCCGAACTATTGCTGATTTGGAACATTCGGCAAATATTGAACCAATACACCTTTACGAAGCAATTAATTATCGAACTCTGGATCGAAAACTCTGGAAATAATAAAACAATTTTCCGTCCGCAGATTACGCTGATGTTCGCAGATTTTTAGTCCGCAGATTACGCTGATGTTCGCAGATTTTTTATCCGCAGATTACGCTGATGTTTGTAGATTTTTTAGTTCGTAAATTACGCTGAAATAATGAAAATAATTCTTGGTATTGATCCTGGTTTGAACACGACGGGTTATGGGGTGATTGATGTTTCAAGCGGCAAGGTTCGGCTTCTTGAGGCTGGGGTTGTGCGCAGTCAGTCGAAACATCTCACTGCTAAAGTGGGAGAAATTTATGATGGTATTCGGGATGTTATTGAGACATTTAAGCCGGATATTGTTGCGATGGAACAGCTTTACACGCATTATGATCGACCAACGACCGCAATTTTGATGGGACATGCGCGTGGTTGTATTTGTCTGGCGGCAAATCAATCCGGTCTTGAAGTGGTTTCCTATGGCGCAACGAAAGTCAAAAAAATTCTAACCGGAAATGGTCGAGCAACAAAAGATCAAATTCAACGAGCTATCAAATTGGAACTGAATTTAACAACGTATCCTGAACCGCCGGATGTTGCCGATGCGTTGGCAATTGCTCTTTGCCATTTTTATCATGGTCGTCTTGGTGTCAATATGAAACCGGCTGAATCACTTAACAGTATTGACCGGCTTTTCCCAAACGATATATCACGTCGATAATATACTCATCACACTTGACAACTCGGTTTTCGTTTTTTGACAAGATAAACTGATGTTGACATGATAAACAGAATTTACCGTATTTTTAAATAAAAGACACAAAATTTCTGCTCTTACAATGCCAAATTTTAAAGTGCATTTAAAGTGCAATGAGTATATTCAGGGAACTTCGAAAAGCGTAATCTATCAATGGAATTTTTGTTTTTCCCATTAGCCCCGATAGAGGCGTCAGGATTATAATCCGCCCCAACGGGGTGGGTAAAAATTTCCTATCGCCCTTTCAGGACTACTTATTGTTGTTATCTACAACAATTCCACTGATATGTTACCGAAAAACTCGTTTTTTTATTAACCACAGAGGACACAGAGTTCACCGAGAGAATATTTTTAAAAAATTAAATTTTGATTTAAATCCCTAATTTTTATTTTAATAAATTTAAATGATATTTTGATTCAAATTAAAATTTTCTCTGCGTTCTCTGTGTCCTCTGTGGTTAAAATTAATTTTTAGAGATTCCCTTCAGAGAAATATTGTTGTTGTTTTCTTACAAGAGCGGCTGATAATAGTCTATAATCGGTACAATAAACGGAGTATAAACCGGTTGAATCGGAACTGCCGGAACAATTGGAACTACCGGAACAATTGGAACCACCGGAACAATCGGAACCACCGGAACAAATGTTGGAGTTGGTTTTGTTTCAAAAATCAATGGCGTCTGTTCCGATCTTATCGGAAAAAGAATCAAGGTTTGGTGACCGGAACGAGATTGTTGATAGAAATATAAAAATGGAACCAAATCCAATGAGTTTTTTGTTGGTTCAATTTTGTTTGTTTCCTTTTTTACGGGTTTTGTTTTGCTTGTTTTTGTTGTGTTTGGTTCCGGTTTTTGGGGTTCGGTTTTTGGCGGTTCGGTTTTGGGCGGTTCGGTTTTTGGCGGTTCGGTTTTTGGCGGTTCGGGTTTCGGTGGTTCAGGCTTTGGCGGTTCGGGTTTGACAGGTTTCGGTGCGGGCGATTCAAGAGGATTGTCTTGCTTTTTATCAACAGTATCCGTCTGTACAACAAGTGAGGTTATTGTTGTTACGTCCGGTTTGGCGAGAATCCCAGAATCTGCTTCCGGTCGGATAACTGATTCCAATGGCTGCATCGATCTGGCAGCAATAATCAGTGCCGTATCTTCCTCGTTTACATCCTTATTTTTTATTTCCTCAATATCTTCCTGATCTTCCTGTGAGTTTTCGAGAAAACGGCTAAACGGATGTTGTTGATCAACATCCTTTGTAATTTCGGTAAATGTTTCTTCTTCAGTATTGTTGAGTTCTGTTTCGGACAAAGCCGTCTCGGATTGTTCTGTTGGAAAAAACCTCATCGCTACCAACGGTACAATTCCAAGAACCAGAAATACCGTAACAATCGAAATCAGAATACGATTTTGTTGCCAAAATCTGTTCATAACACGTTCCTTTAACAGTTTTTCGGTATTTGTTCACAAATTTTTTGTAACCGATAAAAATTCCTGACCGCGCACAGCCAATGCCGCACACCTCATAAAAAAACACTTCACTCTGTTAAAACGTCAAAATAATCAGGCAACCAAAAAGGAAATTTTGTTTTTCCTCAAAAAACAGAATCTTTTCGCTAAAAAAATTGAATTTGAGGTTTATTCTATTTACTTTATTCGATTATTCAAGTTATTTGTATTTTACGGGTTACGAGGAGTCTTGCCAATAGGACTTGCAAAATGTGTTTGAACATGTTAGACTTTTTTCCGGTTTCTCTGTATGAGATTTTGGTTTTGTTCGAGTGAGATATATTCTGCGGAATGATCTGTAAACCATTTGACACAAACATTTTGGCATAACACTTTTTTTGTAATAAAAAAATCTATGAAATTGTTTCAGATTCCGGCAATGCGTGATAACTTTGTTATTGGGAATATTGGGTTGAGGCAGTTGAGTTTGTTGAAAAAACAAGACAAGGAGGTATTACCTTTGAAAGTATTACGATTATTATGTTTATTGATACTTTTTTGTTTATTTTTTAGTGGTACATTTTCTATTACGGCGGATATTATTGCGGCGGAACCGGTTCGGCACAAAATGCTCCTACTGGATGAATCAAGATCACAATTACTGTATGTCGATCAAACCAATTCGGATAAAAATTGGAAACTGGATATTGAAAACGGTCCGGCATGGGGAATTCAATTGATCGGCAATAACCAAATTCTTGTGGCTATGCCGAAAAAAGGCGGTTTTCGCGAATACGATTTAACGACTCGCAAAGTTGTTCGTGAATGTTTTGATCCGGTACGGTATGCCGGAACGATGTCTGCGGTTCGTTTTCCTGATGGTCGAACGATTCTTGGTTGTGATCGTGGATTTGTCCGAATTTTTCTGCTTGACGGCGATGGTCATGAAACCGCGGCATGGGAATTTCCGGCAATGAAAATAATTCGGCAAATCCGGCGAACCACACGTAATACATTGCTGTTTGGTTCCAACTCGGATTGGTGTTACGAAGTTTCTCTCGAAGGCAAAATCGTACGTGAATTACAATTACTCGGCACAAAACACAATTATCAAGTTACAGAACTTCCCAATGGGAATTGGTTAATTGCCGGTGGTTACGGTTGTTTTCTTGCTGAGGTAGATCGTGAAAATCAAGTTATTCAGCGTTGGGGTGGTCAACCGTTTCCAGACGGTTTGCATTACATTTTTATGAGTCAGTTTCAAACTCTTAAAGATGGTCATCTTGTTGTTGCCACATGGACAGGGCATGGTGCCAACGACAGTGAAAAAGGACAACAGGTTGTCGAATTTGATTCAACCGGTCATGTTGTTTGGACATGGCATAACCCTCAATTAGCCGGTTCCATTCATGGTGTTATCATTCTTGATGATTTGGACACGAACAAATTCTATGATGATGTTGATTTTACCAAAGATTTTAAATGAAATAAAATAATACAACAATAAATACAAAACCGTAACACCGATAGATTCCTCACACTTATATTCACAACACTTTAAAATTCGGTGTTATAAGAGTAGAATTTTTGTGTCTTTTATTTGAATATTTAAAATCCTGTAAATTCTGTTGATTCTTGTCAAAACACGAACATTGAATTTCAAAGAGTATTTCAACGAGTAACGAGTAAGGGCATATTTTGTGGACATTTCTATTCAATCTCTTATTTTTGGTCTTTTATCGGCATTATTTTTTGGCATGTCGAAAACGGGAGTTCCGGGCAGTGGTATTCCCGGAGTGTTGATGATGACGCTTGCTTTTCCCGGAATGGAAAAACTTTCAACCGGTGCGGTGGTACCTTTGCTTGTGGTTGGAGATTTATTTGCGTTGCGGTATTACCGTCACACCGCAGATTGGCAACGGATACGTTTATTGTTACCATCGGTTTTTCTTGGTCTTTTGCTGGGAACGGTGTTTTTGTGGATCATTGACAACGCCTCGTTTAAGATTTTTCTTGGGGTATTGGTTCTTGTTCTGATTACTTTTGAAGAACTTCGCCGCCGGTTCCATTGGAATTCGTTTCCGAAATCGCGGTTGTTTGCGTGGTCAATGGGTTTTCTTTCCGGCTTCACAACACAAACCGGTAACGCTGCCGGACCAGTAATGAGTGTTTATCTTGCTGCGCAAAATATGGAGAAAAAAGATTTTATGGGTACTTGGGCGGTATTCTTTTTTATTGTAAACGTTTCAAAATTACCGTTAATTGGCGGTCTTATTCCCGGTTTTAGCACATTAACGCGGGAGACATTATTATTTGATCTTATTGTTTTACCTGGGTTGCTTATTGGGGTTTTTATTGGGCGTCAGATTTTCAAATGGGTTCCTGAGCGTTATTTTGTACCTTTAATTATGATTCTGAATCTTCTTGTTCCAATCCAAATGTTGGTGTTCCGATAAAATCCGCCGAAGAAAAACAGTCCGCAGATGACACAGAATTAACGCCGATGATTTTTCTGCGACCATCAGCGTAATCTGCGGACGAAGATGACGCGAATTAACGCCGATGATTTTTCAGCGACCATCGGCGAAATCTGCGGACGAAGATGACACAGAATTAACGCCGATGATTTTTCCACGACCATCTGCGAAATCTGTGGACGCAGATGACGCGAATTAACGCCGATGATTTTTCTGCGACCATCAGCGTAATCTGCGGACTAAAAATAGAGAATGATTAAAGGATGAGTTTTTTCATCTTTTTTGTCGGTCTTTCCGTTTTGGCAGTAGTCAATCCTTGAATTTTTAGTTAAAATAGCAATAATATCTGTTTGGGATTGTTAATTGTTACTTACTCCTATTGAAATTAATTTATTATTACAAGTTACTAAAAATGAAACGTCGTGTTGTTATTACGGGAATTGGTTTGGTAACACCGCTTGGACATGAGATTGAAACGGTTTGGCGGAAACTCTTGAACGGTGAATCCGGTGTCGGACCGATTACCCATTTCGATGCCGGTAATTTTCCAACGAAAATAGCTGCCGAAGTTAAGGATTTTGATATGTCTGTTATCGGTGAAAATCCGGCGGATTGGGAACTCCAAGATCGGCATACTCAGTTTGCAGTCGGAGCCGGTTTTAAGGCAATGGTCGATGCCGGACTCTGGAATGCCGCTGCAAAATCAAAAGCGTTTCCGTACGACTCGGAACGAATCGGTGTTTATACTGGAGCCGGCGAAGGAAAACAAGATTTCGATAAATTTACCCAAATGGTTTTAGCTGGTGTCGGCGGCAAAGCGGATGGTGAATTCGATATGGGTAAATTTATCGAAAAAGGTATTGAAATTCTCAATCCGGTTCGGGAACTGGAACAGGAACCACACATGTCCGCCGCACATCTTGCGGCAATGTTTCAGGCTTACGGTCCGAATGTGAACTGTCTTACCGCTTGCGCCGCCAGTGCCCAAGCAGTTGGTGAGGCGGTTCAGATCATTAAACGTGAAGAAGCTGATATTATGATTGCCGGCGGTGCGCATTCGATGATTCATCCGTTTGGTGTTACCGGCTTTAACCTCTTGACGGCGTTGAGCACCAACAACGACGATCCACACGGTGCTTCACGCCCGTTCGATAAAGAGCGTGACGGTTTCATTCTTGGCGAAGGTGCTGCGGTGGTTATTCTCGAAGAACTGGAGTATGCCCAAAAACGCGGAGCCAAAATTTACGCCGAATTAGCCGGTTACGGTGCCACTTCCGACGCTTTCCGAATTACCGATATTCATCCGGAAGGTCGCGGAGCTATCGGATGCATGAAAATGGCACTCGAAGACGCCAATCTTACAATTAACGATGTTGATTACATTAACGCACACGGAACAAGCACTTCCGTTAATGATCGAGTGGAAACATTGGCAATTAAAACGCTTTTCGGTGAACGTGCGAAACAAATTCCGGTGTCGAGTACGAAAAGTGTTACGGGACATCTTGTTGCTGCAGCCGGAGCCAGTGAATTGATTTATTGTCTTTTGGCAATTCGTGATGGTATTTTGCCGCCGACAATGAATTACAAAACACCGGATCCTGATTGCGATCTTGATTACATTCCCAATAAAGCACGGAAAGCAAAATGCGATGTTGTTCTAAGTAACAGTTTCGGGTTCGGCGGTCAAAATGTAACACTGGCAATTAAAAGATTTCGCTAAGTATTGCCAAGTAAGTGTTGCCAAAAGGAGCGGTATCGGATATACTTTTGTCCTTTACAGTTTCCCCACACTTCTTTTGTTTTTACTCTTACAACATGAATGACCTGAAAATCTTTTCCGGACGTGCTAATCCGTGTTTAGCTCGACAGATTTGCGATTATCTTGGTATTCCGCAAGGTCAACTTGCAGTTGGTAATTTTCCGGATGGAGAAACCCAATGTAAGATTGAACAAGATGTTCGCGGACAAGACATTTTTATTATTCAACCGACTTGTCCACCGGTAAACGACAATTTAATGGAACTTTTGATTTTGATCGAAAGTTTCAAACGTGCCAGTGCAGACCGAGTTACTGCGGTCATTCCTTATTTTGGTTATGCGCGCCAAGATCGGAAGGATGAGGGACGAGTACCGATTACCGCAAAACTGGTCGCCAATATCTTAACACGTGCCGGAGCAGACCGGATTCTTTCAATGGATCTCCATGCCGCTCAGATACAAGGATTTTTCGATATTCCGGTTGACCATTTGACTGCTGCACCGGTTCTCGATAATTTTTTTCGCAATCTCGGTTACACCGAAGATCGAATTGTTGTGGTTAGTCCCGACGAAGGAAGTATTAAGCGAGCCGCATCACATGTCAAATCGCTTGGCGGAAGTTTAGCAATTATCGATAAACGCCGTTTTGGTAATTATGTCGAACAGGCAAACCTGATTGGCGGTCCCATCAATGGAAAAATCGCCTTGCTTTTCGATGATATGATTAGCACTGGCAGTTCGATTTGCGGTGCTGCTCATCTGGTGAAAAGACATGGTGCCGAAAAAATTTATATCGGTGCCACACATGGAGTTCTCTGTGGTAACGCAGTTGCCAATCTTCGCAACGCACCGGTCGAAAATATTATATTAACCGATACAATTCCATTACCGGAAGAGTTATTGCCTAATCTAAAAGTTTTGAGTGTTGCTCCTTTGCTTGGCGAAGCAATACGCCGTATCCATTGCCACGAATCTGTAAGCCGGCTTTTCTGTGATATGCAATTGTGGAGCGGAAAATAATTTTTGAGGTAATTATTCGTGAATCATGTCGCAAGCGGATTACTGCCGAAATGGTATTACTCCGCGTCCAAACTCTCCACTATCAACTATTCACTCTCAACTAACCACGCCCTTTCAGAGCTACCTATTGTTGTTATTTACAATAATTCCACTGATAGATTACTATTTTTTTTGTTTTATATTCTCAAAAAAAATCTGCGATCATCTGCGGATAAAAAAATTACAAAATCTGCGATCATCTGCGGACTAAAAAATTGTGATTCTTTTTACTCTGCCAGACGAAGTTGATTCGTCGCAACAAAGATATTGTTGTGTTGAAGTTTGACGGTGAAACCAAATTCTTTACCGGTTTCTTCCAAATCATCCAGAAGATTTCCAATATTGGTATTGACAGGAATTGTCAATTGACCAATCAAAACAAATTCATCGCCGTTGCGGTCTCCATATAAATCTGTAATGTTAATATCATGATCTGCAAGATAACGGCTAAATTCTTTCACTATTCCCGGTTGATCCTTTCCGAATGCCGTAATAACAAACATTTCATCTTGTGGTTTGGAAGTTATTGATTTTTCCGAGTGGGATGATTTTAACTCGTAAGGCTGGACAATCACCCGATAATCCACACCAAGACCTTCCGAAAACTGAATTTCTTTCGCCAGTTCTTCCGAAGTGTATTGTTTCGGTAAATCAATAATCGTAATAAATGTAAAATAACCGCCCAAAACCGTTTGACTACAGGAATTGATATTCCCGCCAAGCCGATAGACGGCAGAACTCACCCCAGCAATAATTCCAGGATGATCACACGACATAACACTAAGTACGTATTGCATTTTATTTGAAAGTTACTAAAAAATGGTTAGAAGAAATTAAACGTAAAAAATAATGACGGCATAAAGTATGTTCACAAAAAAAGTTCTGTATCAAAATATCTTTTTATGAAATTATTGATATTGATATTGATTTTAAGGTTTTGACATTTAGGGAGGCGATTCTGATTTTTTAAGGTGAATCTGTATCCGACCAATAACACCAATCAGGGAATGAGATAATGGAGCCAATGAATTGTCTGCCAAACTTGTATCGGTAATTTTGATTCTGGCGGCATCGGCTCCGCCCAAAGCAAACACCGCATCAAGCGGATACCAAATACCATCAATAAAAACTTCATTCCATAAATGAAATACCATACCGGCATGTTGTGGTACTTTGTTTATTGGTCTAAACGGCGTATAAACCAAACCAAGTGTAATTCGTGCCGGTAGTTTCTTGGCACGGCACAATGCCGCAAGTAATACGGCAAATTCCGTACAATCACCGCTTTTAGACCTCAAGATTTCCGATGATGTTGCCAACGCAATAGAAAATGAAGTTTCCTGAATTGTATCATGAACGAGTCGCTCTAATGCCAAAGCAGTTTGCCAAGAAGTCAACGAATCCGAATGAACTCGATTGGCTAATTCTATTAATTGTGGATCATTGAGATCGATCAATTGGTTCGACGCTAAATCCTCCGTTTTTGTTTCGGAGTTATTTCTTTTGAATATTGTGTTATCATTTACGTTATTATTATTATTATTATTATTATTATTAATTGCTGTAAGAACAGTAATTTTTGCTCTTTTTTCGTCAATGAGTTCTACTGATTGAAAAGGTGTTTGCGGAAACCGGTTTGTTGGTAATCCTTCTTGTGTTTCGACAATAAACTCGATTTTGGTTCTATTATGCGGTTGCGTGATTGAATCGTTAAGCGGAACAACTCCAAGATTTCCTAACTCAACAGAGGGAGTTTCCATCTGAAATTTCAAAGCCTTTTCCCGCGAAACACGAACTGCCAAAAGAGTTTGTTCTTCTATTGGTATTTTGCGAGTAATTATGTTACCGCCGGCATCCGCCCAAAGTGTTTCCGAAACAGTTTGAACTCCGGCTCCCAGTAATTCCAACCGGTTTTGAACCTCTATCCTAAGAAGATTTTTAGTAACACCATGAACATCAACCTGTTCCGTATTACAAGCCTTTAATGTTGCATTTACATAACTATGCATTGCCGGTTCAAAAAATGTAACTTGCCGTTCTTCACCGAATTGCATTGGTGCGTTGAGCAATTCGCAAAGGATTGTTTCTGGACCGGACATGCTTTGTTTCCATGACAATATTGTTTGACCGGAGGAGTTGGAAACGATTAGTTGGTCATTTTCACTTCGGTAAGTTGTTTCAATCGGTTCGCCGCCGCCATAGAGTTGAACCGTACCCGACAAAAAAACACCATCCAACTTCGAAATCGAATTGACCTTCATTGCAACATTAAAACTATTACCGTAACGCAGCACAATCATCCGGCTTTGACGTTCAAACCGCCTAATTGATTCTCCTTTGATTTCTTCAAAACTCAATACGGTTCGTTGAAATCCAACTGTTTTTCCCTTAATAGTCAGTAATTCCCAGTATTCACCGCCGGATTGAAACATTGTGTCCGAAATAACGGTATCAATTTTACGGCAACCTGTTAAATAAATCACCGTTAAAATCAGGAAAAATAAAAGAAGGACTCGATACTCTCTCATTTTTTGTTGAGATAAATAAAATAATAGTTGATAGTGGAGAGTTGAGAGTGCCGCAAGCGGAGTATTGACTAAAACGTTTCGGCAGTAATCCGCTTGCGAACACGCTCAACTCTATAACACTCTTTCAATACAAAATACTGTTGCAACAATTTGGGACTAATAAATCAAAAGACTCCATTTTCCCAATTTGATTGTTTCACCGTCGGCATGTTTTTTCGGAGAATACGAGGATAAATCAATTGCGGCATCGGGTTTGTACAACTCCGCATCCGGTTGACCATCAAAAAAGTTGTCGCCAATCACACGTCCCAACAAATAAAACGATTGGTCATCTATCAGTGGAATTATTATTTTTGGTTCT